>DATLMQ010000090.1:0-6017 GCA_035537215.1 Acidobacteriaceae bacterium | reverse complement strand
TGTGGCTGCGGACGAACCGGCCGTATGGGTTGCGGCCGGTGCTGGAGCACTACGATTACACGATCGGCGTGTGGCTGGCGCGGATGGACAAGGTGCGCAGCGCGCAGCGGCAGTGGGGCGATTCGCATACGCTGCCGAGCGCGGCGGAGGTGGGGATTCCGGCACCGCCGGCAGCGGTGAGTGCACCGCCGGCGGCAGGGGCCGGGAGCACGAGCTCGAAGGCGCACGGGAGATAAGGGTTGTGGCGGGGACGATTACAGCTCGGCGGCTGATTACGGATATCGGGGAGATCGAGTTCCCTGTTCTCGAGATCGGCGAGGATGGGACGCTGGCGGAGATCAGCTCCGCTCCCCGGGAGCTGGCGGGCGAGCGGGACACGCTGACGGCGGCGTTTTTCGATGTGCACACGCATGGGGCTCTGGGGCACGACGTGATGTCGGCGTCGGCGGTGGAGCTGGGGGCGATGCAGCGCTTTCTGGCGCGGCATGGCGTGGCGCACTATCTGCCGACAACGGTGACGGCGCCTGTCGAGGCAACGCTGCGGGCGCTGGCGTCTTTGGCGGACGCGGTGGAGGCGGAGCCGAAGGAGGGCGAGGCGCAGCCGCTGGGGATTCACCTGGAGGGACCGTTTCTTTCGCACAGCAAGCGCGGGGTGCATCCGGCGGATGAGTTGCAGCGGCCGAGCGTGGAGCTGTTTGAGCGCTTCCAGACGGCGGCGCGGGGGAACATACGGCTGCTGACGATTGCGCCGGAGCTGCCGGGGGCTCCCGAGCTGATTGCGCATGCGGCGGCGCGCGGGGTGCGGGTGTCGCTGGGGCACAGCAACGCGCTCGAACGGGAGGCTCTGGACGGGGTGGCGGCGGGGGCGAGGTGTGCGACGCACACGTATAACGCGATGCGGGCGCTGGACCATCGCGAGCCGGGTGTGCTGGGTGTGGCTCTGGATGACGACCGGCTGTATGCGGAGCTGATCTGCGATGGCATCCATGTGCGGCCGGAGCTGGTGCGGTTGTGGCTGAAGGCGAAGGGGCCGGAGCGGGCGATCCTGGTGACGGATGCGATGTCGGCGGCGGGGATGCCGGATGGAGAGTATCGGCTGGGCGCGCTGGCGGTGAGGGTGGCGGAGGGACGGGCGCTGCTGGCGGAGGACCTGGCGCGGGGGACGGAGACGCTGGCGGGGTCGGTGCTGACGATGGATCGCGCGGTGGCGAACCTGCGGCGGTTTACAAGCGCGGGGCTGGGAGAGGCGACAAGGCTGGCGAGTCATACACCGGCGGCGATGATGGGGGTTCCGCACCGCACGCGGCTGGCACCGGGGATGGCGGCGAACCTGAACCGGTTCGATGAGCAGGACCGGCTGGTGGCTACGTATCTGCGGGGCAAGAGGGTGGGGCCGGCGTAGAGATTCAGGACGGCTGCGCGGGAGGTTCCGGCGGATGGGGGCCGGAGACTCAGGACGGCCGGGTGCTGGATGTCAGGCGGGCTGCGGGAGCCGGGCGGGCTGGGTGCTGGAGACTCGGGCGCGCCAGAGGGCGCCTTCGAGCGGACGGACGGCGGTTGTGTCGACGACGAGGCCGGGGGCGGTGAGCTGCAGCTGCTCGCGCATGGCGCGGGAGACGCGTGGGATGTGCTCGAGGACGCTGCCTGTGAAGGCGACGCGGGAGGCGTCCCCGCCGCAGCCTGCAGAGCGCATCTTGGAGAGGACGAGGTTGACCTGGGCGGCGAGCTCCTGGCCGGCCCGGTCGAGGACACCCTGGGCGAGGGCGTCGCCGGCGTCGGCGCAGCGGGCGACGGTTTGGGCGAGGGCGGCGAAGTCGGGGCGTTCGCGGCGGTTGGCGAGGGCGACGAGAGCGCCGAGGTCGGCGGCTGCCCAGACCTGCTGCAGGTCGCGGAGAAGGCGGGTTTCGATGCCGCGGTCGTGGGCGCGGAGGCTGGCACGGATGGCTTCGAGGCCGATCCAGGTGCCGGAGCCTTCGTCGCCGAGGACCGGACCCCAGCCGCCGGCGCTGACCCGGGCGCCATCGGAGCAGCGGCCGGTGATGTTGGATCCGGTGCCGGCGATGACGAGGACTCCGGGACCGCCGCAGAAGGCGGCCTCGAGGGCGATCTCTTCGTCTCCGGTGAGGATGAGTTCGCCCGGGACGAGCGCGGCGAGGGCGGTTTCGGCCCAGCGGCGGACCTGTGCGCTCGAGGAGCCGGCGAGGCCGAAGCAGGTGCGGGTGATGCTTGAGGGAGAGACGGCGGCCTGCTGGAGCGCCTGAGAGACGAGCGCGGAGAGGCGATCGGTGGCGGCGGCTTCACCGGCGTTCATGATCTTGACGGTGGGGCCGGTGAGGCGGCTGAGGACCTGGGTGTCGTCGGCGACCCAGCATTCGGTCTTTGTGCCTCCGCCGTCGAGTGCGAGGAAGAACGCCATCTTTGAGCTAACTCCGGGCGCACGTGACTGGACGTGGGCCAAGCCCGTTATCATAACCTGCATCGTCGCCTGACAAAGGACTGGCAGCGTGGACGAGGAGAAAGCGCGCTTGCCCTGTCCGATCGCCGCCCTTGCAGTTTACGTTCTCACGCAGCACCTCGGCCTGCCCGATCTGGCGCTGGTGGGGCTGTACCTGATCGGGATTACGATCTTCGGTCTGCGGTTTGGCAAGCGACGCGGAGCGGGTGGAGCGGACCGTTCGCTGAAGAGCTACTTTCTGGCCGACAATACAATTCCGTGGTGGGCGATTGCGCTTTCGGTGGTGTCGGCGGAGACCTCGACGCTGACGATCATCTCAATCCCCGGGGTGGCGTTCGGGGGCGACTTCGGGTTTCTGCAGGTGGTGCTGGGGTACATGCTGGGCAGGATCGTGGTGGCCGCGCTGTTTCTGCCGCGGTACTTCGCGGGCGAGATGCTGACGGCGTACCAGCTGATCGACCGGCGCTTCGGGCCGACGCTGCACAAGGTGACTGCGGGTCTGTTTCTGCTGACGCGCGCGGCGGCGGAGGGGGTGCGGGTATTTGCTGTGTCGATCGTGGTGGGAATCGCGATCGGGACCAGAGATGTGCTGTCGATCGGGATCATCTCGCTGCTGACGCTGCTGTACACGTTTGAGGGCGGGATGGCCGCGGTGGTGTGGACCGACGTGGTGCAGATGGCGATCTATCTGGCGGGCACGATGGTGGCGATGTTCACGCTGGGCTCGCATGTGAGCGGCGGATGGACACACATCCACGCGACGGCGGCGGCGGCGGGCAAGTTCCACATGCTGAACTTCACGCTGAACCTGACGACGACGTACACGTTCTGGGCGGGGGTGCTGGGCGGAACGTTTCTGACCATGGCCTCGCACGGGACCGATCAGCTGATGGTGCAGAGGCTGCTGGCGGCGCGCAATCTGCGGGAGTCGCGGCTGGCGCTGCTGAGTTCGGGAGCGGTGATCTTTGTGCAGTTCGCGCTGTTTCTGCTGATCGGGGCGGGGCTGTATGTGTTCTACCAGCAGCATCCGGGGGCGGCGGTGTTCCGGACCAACGACTACATCTTTCCGACGTTTATTGTGCGAGAGATGCCGCCGGGGGTGGCGGGGCTGCTGGTGGCGGCTATTCTGGCTGCGGCGATGTCGAACCTGTCGGCGGCGCTGAATTCCCTGTCGTCGACGACGGTGGTGGACTTTTACATGCGCGTGCGGCCGGAGGCGCGGGCCCGGGAACGCGGTGTGGTTTCGAAATTCTCGACGGTGCTGTGGGCTGCCGTGCTGTTCGGGATCGCGGTGTACTCGGTGCACGCGGGCGGCAAGGGACATGTGGTGGAGATCGGGCTGTCGATTGCATCGGTGGCGTATGGAGGGCTTCTGGGAGTGTTTCTGCTGGGCACGCTGACACGATTTGCATCGGAGATTGGAGCAACCGCCGGGATGGTGCTGGGCTTCGCGGTGAACCTCTGGTTGTGGAAGGGGACCTTTCCGGTGCATGCCGGACCGCTGACGGTTCCGCGCGTGGCGTGGACCTGGTATGTGCTGATCGGCGCAGGGGTGACGTTTGCCGCCGGGTCGCTGGCGAGCGTGGTGTTCCGGCAGAGGCAGACGGCAAGGGGCGCGGTGAAGGTGGGGGTGGCGCTGGTATGCGCGGCGCTGCTGGGCGGAACGGCGGGGGCGCAGGGTGGACGCAGGCGAGGAACACCGCCGCCAGCAAGGGCGGCAGGGCCGCCGCAGGCTGTGGCACCGGACTTCAGCGAGATCTCGCGGATGGTGGAGGAGGCGGTGAACGTGCATCACCTGCCGGGGGCGGTGGTGTGGGTGGGGCATGGCGGGCGTGTGGTGTTTCACCGGGCGTATGGGAACCGGAAGGTGGCCGGGGAGCCGGGGCTGAACGGGCGGCGGTCGCCGGCGGAGAGGATGACCGAGGACACGATCTTCGACATGGCGTCGCTGTCCAAGTGTCTTTCGACCGCGACCGCGGTGATGCAGCTGTATGAGCAGGGAAAGCTGCAGATCGACGATCCGGTACAGGTGTATCTGCCGGGGTTCAACGCGGGCAACGATCCGCAGCGCGCGCAGGTGACGGTGCGGATGCTGCTGACGCATACGTCCGGCGAGCCGGCGGATGTGAGCCTGAAGGATCCGTGGGGGCTGAGCGCGCCGGACAAGACGGAGGGGATTCAGCGGGCGCTGACGACACCGCTGCAGTCTGCGCCGGCGGCGGTGTTTCGCTACTCGGATGTGAACTTCATCCTGCTGGGAGCGATGGTGGAGAAGCTCTCGGGGGAGCCGCTGGAGGTGTATGCGCGGGAGCATATCTTCGCGCCGCTGGGGATGACGGCGACGCGGTATCGGCCGATAGGACCGTGCAATCCGTATCAGCAGGGGGCGAGGAGGAAGGCCGCGGGGCGCGGGGGGGCGAAGCTTTGCCGGATTGAGGCGGCGGTTCGGCAGCCGCTGGGAAAGATCGCGCCGACGGCGCATGACGACGAGAGCAGGGCGGATCCACGAGAGAATCCACGGTTCGACACGCTGCTGCGGGGCGTGGTGCACGATCCGACGACGCGGCGCATGGGAGGGGTGGCGGGGCACGCCGGGGTGTTTTCGGATGCGCACGATATGTCGATGTATGCGCAGGCGCTGCTGGATCGGCTGGGCGGACGGCAGAGCCGGTTTCCGCTGCAGCAGGCGACGCTGCAGGTGATGACGATTCCGGAGCAGCCGGGGCGCACGGCCGAGCAGTTGAGTGCGGCGAACGCGGCGGAGCGGGCGGCGATGGACGCGGGAGAGAAAGGGGCTGAGCCATTGCTGGCGCCGCGGTACCCGGCGGTTCATGGAGCCGATCTGCGGGGCTTTGGATGGGATATCGACACGGCGTTTTCGAAGCCGCGGGGGAAGGTGTTTCCGATTGGGAGCTTTGGGCACACGGGGTTCACGGGGACGTCGGTGTGGATGGATCCGGGGTCGAATACGTATGTGATTGTGCTGGCGAATGCGATTCATCCGCGGGGCAATCCGCCGATCTCGAATCTGCGGGGAGAGGTGGCATCGGCGGCGGCTGAGGCGTTGCAACTGTACGCGGCGGCGAGCCCGGAGCAGGCGGCGACGGTGTCTCCGGCGAAGGCGGGAGCTGTGGCGGATGCGGGTGCGGGGGCAGCTGCGCCGGGGACCAAGACGCTGGCGGGGATCGATGTGCTGGAGGCGGCGGGGTTCGATGCGCTGGCGTCGGTGGCGGATCGGGCGGGGCATGCGCTTCGCGTGGGGCTGCTGACGAATCAGTCAGGGATGGACGGGAAGGGGCGGCGCACGGTGGATGTGCTGGCGAAGGAGCTGCCGAAGAGCGTTGCGGGGGCGAAGCTGGCGACGATCTTCTCGCCGGAGCACGGGATCTTCGGCAAGCAGGATACGGAGCAGCTGAGCGCGGAGGTGGACACGTCGACAGGTCTGCGGGTGACGAGCCTGTATGGGGCGCATGAGAGCGACCGGCGGCCGAGCCATGAGCAGCTGAAGGACCTGGATGCGGTGGTGATCGACCTGCAGGATGCGGGGGTGCGCACGTATACG
>DATLMQ010000089.1:0-11275 GCA_035537215.1 Acidobacteriaceae bacterium | reverse complement strand
GCCACCAGCCGCGCAAACCGCGCCTCCGGAGCCAGCGCCAGCACCGCCTCCACCTCCTCCGCGTTCATGGCTATCGCAGCCCGTCGCTCCTGCCGCGCTCGATTCCTGTCCACCGGAGCCCCAGCCCCATCCACCCCCGCGGACATGTCGTTTCCACTCCCCGGCCGCGCCATTCCCGCAGCGTTCTCGGCCCCAGCCCCAGCCCCAGCCCCAGCCCCGGCCGCCTGCCCGCCAGCCGCCTGCCCCCCGCCCATCTGCCCGCCAGGTATCTGCGCAACAGCCACCGACCCACCGCCCATCCCATTCGCCTCGGCCGCCCCTGCCTGCATCTCCTTGCGCTCCGCCTCCGCCGCGATCGCATCCGCATAGATCGCGTGGGCCACCGGGTCCCGCGGTAGCGGCACCTCCCTCCTTTCCGTCACGCGCAGCAACTGCGGCGAAGGAAACCTGTGCAGCAGCTCCACCTGGCTCAGCTGCAGCGCCGGATACCGGCTCAGCCTTTGCGCCAGCACAGAATCGTCGATCGACTCCGGCTCCAGCTGCTGCTGAAACCACCTCTCCAGCCCCATCTTGCGGACCTCCTCTTCATCCCCCGGCCGCGGCCCAAACGTCAGCCGGTTCAGCGCATGCAGCACCCTCTGCTGCTCGCTCTGCCTCTGCTGCTCACCCAACCCAGCCAGCCGCTTCCCCCCGACGCCCGCCTTTCCGCCGGCCGCACGCCCTGCGGACTCGCTCTGGCCGGCCGCCTGCGGCACCGCCAGGAGCACACACAGAGAAGCCGCCGTCGCTCCCCGAACGCCGTCCAGCACCCGTCGCCATCCGCCCATCCGCCACACTCCACTCGCCAGAGATCCTACGCGCGCTCTATTCGCCTCAAACCGCTCCCCGCCCCCAAGTTGCGGTCCTCCGTGCTTTTTTACACAAGCAGCCGCCGTCGCCAATCCCACCGGCAACGCCCTGCAACCTTCAAATGTCAGTGCCGAGAAATCACATCCGGGGAGGCAGCCGACGCCTCGACCCCGGGCAACACTTCAGAACGCCGCCAGCTCGCTCATCGCCTGGAACAGCCGCTCCGGCTGCGGCAGGATCACATCCTCCAGCAGCGGCTGATAGGCCACAAACGTATCCATCGCCCCCACGCGCCGCACCGGCGCATCCAGGTCGTGGAACAGCTCGTCCCCGATCCGCGCCGCAATCTCCGCACCATAGCCCCAGCTCAGCATGTCCTCATGCGCCACCAGCACCTTGCTCGTCTTGCGCACCGACGCCGCGATCGCCTCCCAGTCGTACGGACTCAGGCTGCGCAGGTCGATCAGTTCTACCTCCACACCGCGCTCGCGCTGCATCCGCTGGGCGGCCTGCAGTGCTCGCGGCACCACCGCTCCGTACGTCACCACCGTCAGATCCTTGCCGGGCTTCACGATCCGTGCCTTTCCAAACGGAATCGTGTACTCCGGCCCCGGATACGCCGCGCGCCCGAACGTCTCGCGATACAGCCGCTTGTGCTCCAGAAACAGCACCGGATCGTCGCACCGGATCGCCGTCCGCAGCAGCCCTGTCGCATCCAGCGCATTCGACGGCATCACTACGCGAATCCCCGGAATGTGCGTGAAGATGCTCTCGCCCGACTGCGAGTGGTAGATCGATCCTCCCGTCAGATATCCGCCGATCGGCACCCGCATCACCAGCGGGCAGCTGAACTGCCCGTTCGACCGCCACCGCATCACGCTCATCTCGTTCCGCATCTGGTGCATCGCCGGCCAGATGTAGTCGAAGAACTGGATCTCCACCACCGGCTTCAGCCCACGAATCGCCATGCCGATCGCCCGTCCCGTAATGTTCGCCTCCGCCAGCGGCGAGTTCCACACCCGGTCGTTCCCAAACTCCTTCTGCAGCCCGGACGTCAGCTTGAACACGCCGCCCTTGCCCTTGATCTTCCCTTCCCGCAGCGGCTTGTCCCGCGTCGCATCGGCCACATCCTCGCCGAACACCACAACCCGCTCATCGCGCCGCATCTCGTCATGCAGGCACGCGTTGATCAGGTCCGCCATCGTCCGCTCGGTGTCGTCCGCCGTCAGCGCCGGCTTGCCCTCCCACCGAGCATCCGTAGGCTTCAGGTCCTCCGTGTACTGGTGCCGCAGGATCGTGTCCGGCGTCGGCAGCACCGCCGCCAGCGCCCGGTCCGCCGCCCGCTGCACCTCTTCGTCCACCTTGCGCTCCAGCTCGTTGATCCCCTGCGCATCCAGGATCCCCTCGCGCAGCAGCCACATCTGCATCCGCGAGATCGGATCCCGCAACGCATCCGCCGCAATCTCCTCCGCGCTCCGGTAGTTCCGCTCATCGTCTGAAAGCGAGTGCGAATACGGCCGCGTCACATGCCCATGCACCACCGCCGGCCCGTGCCCCGCCCGGCAGTACGCCACAGCCTCCACCATCGCCTCATAGCTCGCGATCGCATCCGTTCCATCCACCTCCGCGAAGTGGAAGTTCGGAAAGTTCGCGATCAGCCGCGAGATGTTCCCGCCCGGCGTGTTCGCCTCCACCGGCGTCGAGATCGCATACCCGTTGTCCTCGATCACGTACACCACCGGAAGCTTCCCGTTCGACGCCGTATTCAGCGACTCCCAGAACTCTCCCTGGCTCGTCGATCCCTCGCCGATCGAGACATACACCACCTCGTCGGCCTCGAACTGCACATCCTTGAAGCTCCGGTAGTCCGCTCCGTCCGCCGGTCTCTTCGCCGCTCCCGGATGGTCCCGAAAGTACCTCCCCGCCTCCGCGCACCCAATCGCATGCAGGCACTGCGTCGCCGTCGACGACGACGGGGACACGATATGCAGCTCCGGACTGGTCCAGTGCGACGGCATCTGCCGCCCGCCGCTCGACGGATCGGTCGCCGCTCCCACCGCCTGCAGCAGCTGGTCCTCCACCGTTTGCCCCAGCGCCAGGCAGATCGCCCGGTCGCGGTAGTACGGCACAAACCAGTCGTACCCCGGCTTCATCGCCAGCCCCGCCGCCACCAGCAGCGCCTCGTGCCCCGCGCAGGAAATCTGGAAGAAAATCTTCTGCTGCCGCTTCAGCAGAATCTCGCGGTCGTCCGTCCGCCGCGAGAGATACATCAGCCGGTAGAACTCGATCAGCTGTGCCGCCGTCAGGCCGGCCACCACCGGGGTTGCCGCGGAGCGCTCGGCCAGCTTCGTTCCTGACGTCCTCTTCTCGGCCAACCCTCGTCTCCTCCTGCGCCTTCGAAGATTTTACTCGTAGCGGTCGCTGCCCGGCATCAACCCGGCAGCCCCCCGATCTCGCCAGACACACGCTTCTCGCGGCCGTTCAGCCCTTCATCCGGTTCTGCACCTCTTTCGCGAGCTTCTCGATCTCTGCCGCCTTGCGCAGCACATCCACCGAAAGCTCGTTCTTGCCAGTCTTTTCCACGGTATCCTTCAGCTCGTTCGAGAGCGCCACCATCCTCTGCGCATCCTCCATCAGCCGCTTGTGCCGGTCATCCACCTGCATGCGCACTCGCTGCGACTCCATCCGCGCATGCACCGAATCCGGCACCTCCGGCGTCGGCTGCATGGGTGCCATCACCGGTGGTCGTACTCCCGGCTGCTGCTGCCGCTGTCCCTGTGCCCACGCTTTTCCCCCAAACAGCGAAGCTCCCGCTCCGCCGATCGTCAGCACGGCAACCGCCAGCATCACCGCGCGTTGAAATCCTCCATCGCGTCCACTGGGTTTCATCAGGACTCCCCCTCCGAGGACTTCCCGCCATCGGCGCTCTCCTCGCGGCGCTCCGGCCCACTCCCGTATCCTGCTTGAAGTGATCGCCCTCAGGACGCCTATCATGCCCCTTCTCATCCCCGTTCCACAAGAGGAACGCTCCCTCTCGTCCCTCGAGCACGGCTGGCACAGCGACCTTATGAGCTTCGTCCAGCACGGCTTGCCCACCATCCTCGGCGCCCTGCTCATCGCTCTGTTCGCGCAGCGCATCTTCGCCTTCTTCGTCAAACGCATGCGCAAACGCGCCGACGCCATGGCCGGCAACAGCCGCCGCGCCGCCCAGCTTCGCACCGTCGCCGGCATCGTCCGCGCCACCGGCTACGCTCTCATCGGCGCCTATCTGTTCGTCCAGATCCTCGGCGCCATCGGCGTCCCGCTCGGCCCCTTCGTCGCCTCCGCCGGCGTCATCGGCCTCGGCATCAGCTTCGGCGCGCAATCCCTCTTCAAAGACATGCTCACCGGCGTCTTCATCCTGCTCGAGGACCAGTACAGCGTCGGCGACACCATCAAGATCGCCGGCCTCCAGGGCAGCGTCGAAGACCTCACCCTCCGCATGACCAAGCTCCGCGACGGCGACGGCACCCTCTATATCGTGCCCAACAGCCAGATCACCACCGTCTCCAACCTCTCCCGCGACTTCTCCGTCGCCTCCCTCCCCGTCAGCGTCAGCACCACCGAAGACCCCGACCGCGTCATGACCATCCTCCGCCAACTCGCCTCCCAGCTCCGCGCCGACGAGGCCTTCAAGGACGTCGTCATCGACGACCCCAACATCCTCGGCGTCGACAAAATCAGCGGCCACGAGGTCATCTACCCCATCAACCTCCGCGTCCGCGTCAACCAGCGCGACGGCGTCCTCCGCGAACTCCGCCGCCGCATCCTCATCGCCTTCGAGCGCGAGCACATCGCCTTCGGCACCGCCAACAGCACTCTCGTCCTCGAGCGCCCCGACCCCACCGCCCCGCCCGCACACTAAGCCACTCCCACTACAAAGGTCCACACCCCGGGCGCCGCGACACAATCCTCAACCCTGAAGAGCCCGCGTCCTCCCTGCTACGATCAGTCTGCCCGGAGAGACCCTCTTGCTCCTTTGGAACTCATTCCTGATCGCGTTCAGCGCCCTGCTGCCGCTCATCAATCCCCTCGGCTCGGCCCTCGTCTTCCTCGGCCTCGCCGGTGACGCCCCACCCCAGGTCTTTCGCTCCCTCGCGCGCAAGATCGCCATCAACAACATCGTCTTCCTCGCGATCATCGAGGTGCTCGGCTCCGCCATCCTCAAGTTCTTCGGCATCTCCCTTCCCATCGTCCAGGTCTCCGGGGGCATCGTCATCAGCGCCATCGGCTGGTCGGTCCTCAACGAGGGCGACTCGGAAGCCACCGCCCGCAACCGCCGCGAAGAGCTCCAGCTCAGCGCCGACGCCCACATCCCCAACCTCGATCAGAAGGCCTTCTACCCCTTCACCTTTCCCGTCACCTCCGGCCCCGGCACCCTCGTCGTCATGCTCACTCTCAGCGCCCGCGCCTCCGGGACAGACTGGCAGGAGAACCTCCTCCGCCACGCCGGCATCTTTCTCTCGGTAGCCGTGCTCAGCGCCCTGGTCTACGTCTGCTACGCCAACGCGCCGCGCATCACGACCGCGATCCCGCCCGCGACCGCGCACGGCATCCTCCGCGTCGTGGCCTTCATCCTTCTCTGCATCGGTGTTCAGATCGCCTGGAACGGCCTCTCCGTCCTCATCCCCACCGTGCTCCACCGCTAAGGCCCGCCCCACACACCCCCGAAGCATGATCTCTCCCGAGAGATCCTCCGCCCTGGACGCAGCTACCCGCGCCGCAGCTCCTCGACCAGCTCCTCCACCCGCCTCACCGGCGGCAGACACTGCGTGCCCCTGCACACCACAGCCACACCATCCTCCACCCCGGGCACATGCGGAATCGTCTCCGCCAGCGCCGGCGGCAGCCCCCCCAGCTGCTCGCACCGCAGACGAATCACACTCTTGCTCACCAGAAATGGCCGCAGCGCCGCACTCTCCAGCTCCTTCGCCACCTCACCCTCTCCGATCACGCACACCTGCACCGGAGCCTCGACCGCCCGCCGCAGCGCCGTCCCATAGCTCGCCGCATACAGCCCGAAGTGCTCCACCACACCCGCGAACACCTCCAGCGTCTTCCGCGCACGCTCCTCATACTCCGCATTCCCCGTCAGCGCCGCCAGCCGCAGCAGCACCGTGGCGGCCACCGCATTCCCGGACGGCGACGGCGCATCCTGCACCGGCTTGCGCCGCGTCACCAGCGCGCCAATCCTCTCCTCACCCGCCGCTCCCTGCACCGTATCGAAGAAGCCCCCTCCGCTCGCATCGTAGAACCGCGCCAGCATCGCCTCCGCAAGCTCCCGCGCCGCCCTGAAGTTCCGCTCCTCGCCGCTCGCCTCCCACACATCCAGCGCCGCATTCGCCAGAAACGCATAGTCCTCCAGCACCCCTGCCACCCGTGTCGCCGGCTCCACACCCTCGCCATATGCCACCACATGCGCCAGCCCCTCACCGCTGCGCCACGCGGCCGCCAGCACACGATCCAGCGACCTCCTCGCAAACTCCACTGGCTCGCGTTCCCCCAGCGCCCGCCCCGCCGCCACATACGCCGAGATGCACATCCCGTTCCACCCCGTGTACACGGTCTTATCCACATACGGCGTCGCACGCTTCAACCGCGCCGCATACATCTTCCCCTTCGCCTCCTGCAGCACCGCACGCACCCCGGCCTCGTCCCGCTGCAGCATCCGCGCCACAGCCTCCATCGACCGCGGCGCATGCAGCACGCACTTCGCCGGATCATGATGCATGTCCCCCACCGGCCGCAGGTTGAAGTACAGCGCCGCCACCTCAAACTCCTCCGCCGACAGCACCGCCTCCGCCTCATCGCGCGTCCACGTGAAGTAGTCGCCATCATCCTCCAGCGTCTTGTCCGCATCCTGCGACCCGTAGAACCCCCCGCGCTCGCGATCGCTCAGCCACTCATCCATCCACCGCAGGATTCCGCGCGCCACCTCCGCAAACCGCTCCCCCCCGAAGCTCTCATACGCCCGCGCATAGTTCTTCAGCAGCTCGCTGTTGTCGTACGCCATCTTTTCGAAGTGCGGCACCACCCACTGCTCATCCACCGAGTACCGGTGAAATCCACCCGCCAGCTGATCGTGAATCCCTCCCGCCGCCATCTTCTCCAGCGTCACCGTGACGACCCGCCGCGCCTGCTCCGCCTCCGCCCCGCCCCGCCCCGCCGCATCGATCAACAGATCCATCGCCGTCGAGTGCGGAAACTTCGGCTGCGTTCCAAACCCTCCGTTCCGTGCATCGAACTGCCGCATCGCCGACTCGATCAGCCTCTCCAGCAGCGGCCCTCCCGCACTCCCTCCCGGAGCCGCCAAACTCTCGCTCTGCTCAATCGCCTCCAGGATGCTGCCCGCCGACTCCTCCACCTCCTCCCTACGCTCCCGAAACGCCTGCGCCATCGTCACCAGCACGCGCCGGAAGCTCGGCCGCCCATACCTCTCCTCCGGCGGAAAGTACGTCCCTCCAAAGAACGGCTTCCCATCCGGCGTCAGAAACGCCGTCAGCGGCCACCCGCCTTGCCCGCTCACCGTCGACACCGCCGCCTGGTACCGCGTATCCACATCCGGCCGCTCGTCCCGGTCCACCTTCACCGCCACAAAGTGTTCGTTCAGCACCGCCGCGGTCTCAGGATCCTCATAGCTCTCGCGATCCATCACATGGCACCAGTGACACCACACCGCGCCTATGTCCAGCAGCACCGGCTTGTTCTCGCGCTGCGCTCTGGCAAACGCCTCCGGCCCCCACTCCTGCCAGTCCACCGGCTGATGCCGCGCCGACCGCAGATACGCCGACGCCGCACTCCCCAACGCATTCTCCCTCACATCGCTCATACCGGAACGCTCCAATCTCCCAGCCTACTACCCCACCTCAAACAGAAAGGCTGCAGCGCATCCGCGCCACAGCCCCCCTTCCTGCTCCTGATCCTCTACCCCGACCCGCCTTACTGCGGCATCGGCGGTGGCGTATTCGTCAGCGGCTTCGGCGCGGCCGGTGCCTGCGGTGCCGTCAGCCCCGGAATATTCGGCTGCTGCGTCACCGTTCCTCCCGCCGCATCCGCCAGGCTGATCCCATACCGGTCCAGCGTGTTGGAAAGAATCTGGCTCAGCGTCGACCGATCCCTCGCATACGCCGCCGTCGCCGAGATCAGGCTATCCTCCGCAATCGCCAGGTTCCTCTCCTGCGTCAGCACATTCGCCGTCGTCGATGCCCCCAGCCGATACTTCTTCTGCTCCGCGTCCAGCGCCTGCGCCGCGTACTCCCGCGCCGAATTCGCCGACTGCACCGCCGCCCGGTCGTTCGTCAGCGCGTACACCGAGTTGATCACCTGAATCCGTATCTGCGTATACAGCTGCTGCAGCCGCATCTCCGACTGCCTGTACTCCATCTGCGACCGCACCTGGTCCGCTTGCGCCGTCCGGTTCCGCAGCGGAATCGAAAGGTTCACGCCCACCCCATAATCCGGCGAGCTGTTGTTCAACGTATTGCCCAGCACCGTCGGATACCCCGAGCCCGGATACGTATTCGGCGGGCAGGGCGTCGGTGTTCCCGTCAATCCGCCGCAGTTCAGTCCGGGGTTCTGCGCTCCACCTACGCCGCTGCCGCCGTAGAACGCATACGCATCCAGCACCGGCAGCAACCCGTTCTTCTCCGCCTTGATCGTGATGGCGTTGTTCTTCATCGCCAGCACCGCCTGCTCAATCTGCGGATTGTTTGCATACGCCTGGCCCACCAGCGCCTCCGTCTGCATGTCCTCTTCCGGCAGCCGCTCCAGACCCACCCGGTCCGTCGGCACCACCGGCGCGTTCGCCAGCTGCGGATCGTTCAGGTTGCGCGCGATCGCCTGCTTCATCAGCAGCTGTTGATACTCCAGGTTGCTCTGCGACGTAATCAGCGCCTGCTTGTCGCTCGCCAGCTGCGTGCTCTGCTGCAGCGCCCGCTCCTTCGACTGCTCATCCTCGTACGCGCTCACCAGCGCCCAGTAGATGCTCTCCACCTGCGTCACCGTGTAGATCACCTGCTGCCGGAACGACGAGTCCGTAATCCGCCGGTTGTTCTTCGCCTGCACAATAAAGCGCCCGTTGATCCACGGTCCAAACCCCTGGAGCACATGCTGCGTCGCCGTCGCTCGAAACGCGCTCTGCAGGAGCGGGCTGAACGTCGACCGCTGGCTGTTTGTCGTCTGCCGCGTGTTGTTGAACGTCACCGACAGCGCCGTTCCCGTCAGAAACCCCTGCTGATAGCCGAAGTTATACAGCGCCGTATCCTGCGCCAGCGTGTTCGTTCCCGTCAGCAGCGTCGTCGACTGCTGTGTGTTCGCCGACTCATACTGCAGCGTCCCGGTCAGAAACGGATCGAGATTCTCCGGCAGCGGTCCACCGCCGTTCGTGCTCAGCACCAGCCCCGACGTCCCCGCACCCGCTCCGCCCGCCGCGTTCACCGTTCCGCCCGGTCCGCCGCCGCCCGTAATCGTCGACGTCGTCCCACCCAGCGTGTTCGCCACCAGCCCCGTCGACACACCGCGCAGCGTCGACCCCGCCTTCGCCCGCAGAATATCCGTGTCCGCGATGTCGAGATTGATCCGCGCAATCGCGATGTCGTAGTTGTTCTCCAGCGCCAGCGTCACCGCATCCGACAGGCTCAGATATACCTTCCCCTCGCGCAGCAGATCCGCCAGCCGCGGTGTATTGCTCAGCCGCGATGCCGGGTAAGACTTCGGCGTATAGATCGCCAGCGGATCCGGAAAAACCGTCTTCGGATGCGAATAGTCCGTCCCCGTCGGCCGCATGTACACAGGCTCCGTGAGCTTTGGCGCCGGTGCCTGTGGCAGTCCCGGCTGCCCCGTCGTATCGTTCTGCACCGCCTGCGGAAGCGCCGGCTGCGTGGGATTCACCGTGTTCTGCCCGGCCGCCTGGCCCCCGTTCGGCGCGGCTGGCGTCCCTCCCGCCGGCGCACTCGCCGGTGTCTGGGCCTGGGATCCGGTAGGCGTGCTCCCCGGTACGGGGGTCTGCGCCGCTGCGCTGCTCAACATCATGGCCACGCATGCGGCAGCCTGCCAATCCCTCAATCTCACGTTGACGTCTCCAGAACCTTGGCGCTCTACCCTGTTGTGCGGTCAGTTCGGATACGGTCACACCGCGACCGAAGTTCCAACCAAACGCACAGAAGGTAAAGGGCTGCCTCAGTATATCGTTCACCCGCAGCCCTCCTCCCGCGGGGATGTTAGTGTCGCCTAGTGGGTGGCGCGACGATCAATTGGAAGCTCACCCTGAGCTACAACGGCTCCGGGTTCCATGGCTGGCAGGTCCAGCCCGGCCTCGTCACCGTGCAGGGCACCCTCTCCTCCGCCCTCCACCGCCTCACTGGAGAACACATCCTCCCCCAGGGCTCCGGCCGCACCGACGCCGGCGTCCACGCCCTCGCGCAGGTCTGCTCCTTCCCCCTCTCCGCTCCCCTCCCCGCCGCCAACCTCCAGCGCGCTCTCAATCGCATCCTCCCCGCCGGCATCCGCATCCTCTCCGCCCAGCCCGTCCTGCACACCTTCCACGCCCGCCACAGCGCCCGCGGCAAAACCTACGAGTATCGCCTCTTCGAGCGCCGCCTCCGCCCCCTCGCCTCCGCTCCCGCCGAAGAACGCATCTGCTCCCCCTTCCTCGCTCCCTTCGCCTGGGACTGCCGCTGGCCCCTCCAGCTCGATCTCATGCAGCACGCGGCCGCCCTCCTCTGCGGCACCCACGACTTCACCTCCATGGCCGCCACCGACCCCGACAAGTCGACCCGCGACCCCGACACCGCCGACGCCCCCTCCACCCGCGCCAACCCCATCAGAACCATCCTCAGCTCCTCCTGGTCCCGCCATCCCCTCGTCGACCCCGGCACCCCTATTCCATCCACCCCAACCTCTGCCACCCCAACCTCTGGCACCCTGGCATCTGAAACGCCCCCTTCGCCCACCTCCACCGCACCCGACACCCTCCTCGTCTTCCGCGTCACCGGCACGGGCTTCCTCCACCACATGGTCCGCAACCTCGTCGGCACCCTCGTCGAAATCGGCCGCGGCAGCCTCCAGGTCGACGACCTCCCTCGCATCCTCGCCGCCCGCGACCGCTCCGCCGCCGGCCCCACCGCTCCCGCCTGCGGCCTCTTCCTCGTCGAAGTCCACTACGACCCCGCTGCCTTCACCGAGGCCGCCCCGCAGTGACCGTCGCCCAGGCCAATCAGCGCATCGCCGGCATCGCCAGCCAGCGCGCCGTCCACGCCGCCTTCCGCTGGCTCCACCTGCACGCCCAACGCACCGCCCAGTGGCATCGCGAGCTCATCGCCATCCCCTCCCCTCCCTTCGCCGAAGCCGCCCGCGCCGCCTGGTTCCTCACCCAGTTCGCCGCTCTCGG
>DATLMQ010000088.1:0-6414 GCA_035537215.1 Acidobacteriaceae bacterium | reverse complement strand
GATTACGACCAGCTCGAGCAGCAGGCCGTCGCGGAGAAGCCCAAGGTCATCGTCGGCGGGGGCTCGGCCTACCCTCGCCAGTTCGACTTCCCGCGCATGCGCCAGATCGCGGACAAGGTTGGAGCTCGTCTGCTGATCGATATGGCGCATTTTGCGGGCCTGGTCGCCGGCGGCGTACATCCCTCGCCTGTGCCCCACGCGCAGGTGGTCACGTCTACCACGCACAAGACGCTTCGCGGCCCTCGTTCCGGCCTCATCCTGTGCGAAGCCGACCTCGCCGCGTCCATCGACCGCAGCGTCTTCCCCGGCCAGCAGGGCGGTCCGCTCATGCACGTGGTCGCGGCGAAGGCCGTCGCCTTCGGTGAGGCGCTACAGCCTGAGTTCAAGACGTACGCAGCCCAGATCGTCGCCAATGCCCGTGCGCTCGCGGAGGCCATGCAAGGTGTCGGCTTCCGCGTTATCTCCGGCGGCACCGACACCCACGTTGTGCTGATTGATGTCTTCGGCCGCGGCATGCTCGGCTCCGAGGCGGAGAACGCGCTCGGGCTCGCCGGCATCACCGTGAACAAGAACGCCATCCCCTATGACACCAATCCGCCGCTCAAGCCCAGCGGCATCCGCCTCGGAACTCCAGCGCTGACCACGCGCGGGATGAAGGAGCCTGAGATGCGCACCATCGCAGGCTGGATCGCCGAAGCGCTCGAGCATCGCACTGACGAGGGCCGGCTGCGGCAGATTCGTGGACGAGTCGGCGAGCTCGCCGAGCAGTTTCCGCTCTACGGCTTCCTCCGCGCCTGAAGCTGCAGCCCGGAGCCGTGCGTTCGTCGCGAAAGAGGGAAGTCCGTTTTATCGGCTCACCGGCGGCAGCGCTCCGGTCTTAGGCATCTGTCGGGACCGCGAGTTAGGATAAGGCGCACATGAGACAAAGGCGAGATTGATGGACATGATTCTGTTGCTGGGCGTAGTTACGGGCATGCGCAGCATGACCGCCATCGCGGCGCTCTGCTGGGCCGGCTGGATGGGTCTTGTGCCCGAGCACGGATGGGCCATCTGGATCACCTACCTGGTCTCTGCGATCATCTTCACCGCCTGTGCCCTCGGTGAGTACGTCGCCGACACGCTGCCCAAGACCCCCAGCCGCACAGCACCGGGACCAGCCATCGTGCGCTTGATCATCGGGGGCCTCATCGGCGCGCTGGTCGCGACTGCCATCTACGAACCAGTCGCTGGCGGCATCATCCTGGGATCGCTCGGCGCGCTTATCGGTACCTGGGGCGGCTATTGGATGCGGATGACCGCCGCCCGCATGTTTGGGCGCGATCTCCCCGCCGCCATCCTGGAGTCCCTCTCCGCGCTCGTCCTTGCCGTGGTGGCCATCGAGCGCCTGCACCACAGCATCGCCTTCGACCTGCAGCGGCAGGCCCGCTGAAGCTTTACGCCCGCACAGCCAGCCCCACTCGAGGAATCCCCGCGTAGTCCTCCACAAAGCGGACCTCGCTCCATCCTTGCAGCAACTCCTCCAGCGCAATGCGCTGCCCGAAGCCGATCTCCAGGGCTAGCAGGCCCCCGGAGCGCAGCGCCGTCCGCGCCTGCGGAATCAGCCGCCGGTAGACAGCCAGGCCGTCGGTCCCTCCGTAAAGCGCCAGGGCTGGCTCGTGGTCCCGCACCTCCGGCGCCAGCGTCGGTGCGTCGGTCTCGGCAACATACGGCGGGTTTGAGGCCACCACGTCGAAGTTCCCACCCATCCTCGCGCCAGAGGTTACCGCGCTCAGTAGGTCGCTCTCCAGAAAGCGCACCCTATGGCTCAGGTGCAGACGATCCGCATTGCCCCGAGCCACTGCCAGCGCCCGCGTCGAGAGATCCACCGCCACGATATCCGCATCCGGGAGGTTCGCCGCCAACGCCAGCGCGATCGCCCCCGAGCCCGTCCCCACGTCGGCCATCCGCAGCGTCGGCGAGGGATGGGCACGCGCCCACCCCAACACCTCTTCCACCAGGTGCTCGGTCTCCGGCCGCGGAATCAGCACCGCCGGCGAGACCTGCAGCGCCAGGCCGAAGAACTCCTGCTGCCCCGTCAGGTGCTGCACCGGCTCGCCCGCATCGCGCCGCCTCACCAGCGTATTGAAGCCCGCGAGGATGTCCGGGTCCAGTGCCGCCTCAGGATAGGCCAGCAGCCACGCCCGGCTGCGCTCCGCCGTGTGCGCCAGCAGCAGCTCGGCATCCCGGCGCGGGATATACAGCGTGGCTTCGGCGAGGGCTTCGCGAACAGTCATGGCTCGGTGTTGAGGATAGCGACTCGCGGGCTGCATGGCATTCGAACGGACCGGAAGTATACGTCCACCGCGCGGCTGCTTCCCAGCCCCATGCACCGCCGCCTCGCCAGCCGCGGCCTTTGCAGCTGGCCAGGCCTCCACAAACAGCAGCGGCCGCCCACAGGCAGCCGTCCCTCTGTTCCATCAACAGGGGCGCTACAGCACCTGCTCGCATCCCTTGATGTGCCCGTCCAGTGCCGCGCGAAGGTTGGACTGCGCCGCGCGCAGGTTCGCCTCGGCATCCCGCACATGCGCACGGGCCGTCTCCAGGGGACGCGCGTCCACCTGCCGATGTTGCCGGCGCTGTATCTCCTGCTGCAGCTTGGCGTCCCGCACCTCCAGCTGCGCAATCTCCAGATCATTGTGCAACCGGGACATCTTTACCTCGACCGCCGCCTGCTCCCGCGGCCCCAGACCATTACATCCCCACAGGCCCACAGCCGTTACCCCGAGAAGACACGCACCCAACCCATACCGTTTCATGCCCAACATTAGAGCACAGCCGGTCCTCGCCTCTCCGCAAACATCCATCCCGGAGGTACCTGTCTCCGCACGAAGCACCCTCAGCGCGGCCGTTCGAACACCAGCATGTAATCGTTCTGGTCGCCCTTGGTGAAGTCGAACCGGCCCACAAAGCGAAACCCGGCGCGCTCCACCTCCGCCCTCACCGTCCCTGGGTCGATCCCGTGATCGTCCCCATGGCCCGGATGGTCGATCACGCCCAGCCGCCCTCCCGCCCGCATCGATCGCCACAGGCTCGCGAGCAGCACCGGAGGGTGCGCCACCTCGTGGTAAACCCGCAGCATCACCGCCGCGTCTAGCGAGTCCGTCGGGAGCTTGGGATCGTCCGGAGTTCCCACCACCGCGGCGAGGTTCGGCAGCTTCTCGCGGACAGCCCGCTGCCGTATCGCCTCCACCGCTGACGGATTGATGTCCTCGGCATACACCGTTCCGCTCTTCCTTCCGTCGTTTCCGGCCGCCGCCACCCGCCGGGCGGCGCGCACGGAAAACCATCCGCCTCCCGCTCCGATGTCCCCCACATTCGCCCCCGGGCGAAGGTGCAATTCATCCATCACGCGCTCCACCTGCAGCTTCTGGTCCCGGGCTGGATCCTCGAAGATGCTCAGGTCGCCCGTATACGGCGTGCTCGTGGGGTGCGTCGCAGCGGGAGCGTGCGTCTGCGCCTGCAGCCCGCAGGGCACAGCCCAGAAAAATGACAGAAGACCGCCGACCAGGGCAGAAGAAAGCTGAGAGCCGAAGCGCATAAGCCCGATTAGACGCCTTGGGGGCCATGCTTTTCCAGTGGCCGACGGCGACATCCCGGGCGTCGTTGGCCCCGTTGGCAGAAGTCCGAAACATTTTGCATCCCGGCGGCGCCCCGCCTGCGTATAGGCAAGATGAGTACGGCATGTGGACTGAGGCGGCGGAGTTCCGGGGACTCGTTGAGCGACACCAGCGCATGGTGTTTTCGCTCGCCCTGCGCGTTACCGGCGAATACGGCACCGCCCAGGAGGTTGCGCAGGATGTCTTTCTCGAACTCTTCCGCTCCGCCGAGCGGCTCACCAGCGAGGACCACGTCCGTTTTTGGCTGCGCCGCGTTACCGTCCACCGGGCCACAGACGCCCTGCGGCGGCAGGCGCACCGGCCCGAAGCCGCAGCCGAGGAGTGGATGGATGACGCCCCACCGCCCGTTGGCGATGGAACCGCAGGGGTTGGAGCCGTCGTCGAGGCACGCCTGGAAGAGCTGCTCGGTTCGCTTCCGGAAGCAATGCGGGTGGCGGTCGTTCTGCGCTACCAGGAGGAGATGACTCCGGACGAGATCGCCCAACTGCTTGCCCAGCCTCTCGCTACCGTTAAGAGCAACCTCCAGCGCGGGCTCAAGCTGCTCCGCCGCAAAGCCGAAATCACGATGAAGGAGTACGTACGATGAATGGGCCAGAAGACATGAACGAGATCGTCGATCCCCTCGAGAACGAGGGGGAACGCGCCAGGGCTGCGGAGTTCGAGCAGGCCATCGCGCGTGCGCTGCGGCGCATCCAGGAGCCCGCCGGACTGACGGACGCCATCATGGAACGCCTCAAAAGGGAGGCCGCCCCGGCGAACCAGCCACACGGGTCCCCGGGCAAGCTGACGCTGCTTGCGCGGGGGCCAGCCGAACCCTCCCGCGCCGGGCTGCTGAGCTTCCCGAAGCAGCGCGCCTGGATGGGCGGAGCCATCGCCGCCGTGCTGGCCATCGGCATCTTTGCAGGCGAACGGATTCATCAGCAGCATGAGCGCCGGATCGAGGCGCAGCGGCAGTTCGAGACAGCCGAACGCATCACCGATCAAGCCCTCGAGCACGCGCGCGAGCAGATGCAGCGCGCCGGCATTTCGCTGGGACAGTAGCCCCGGCCCACAGAGATCGAATAGATGGAGGACACGATGAAGCGGATCGAAAACGGATTGGCGATGGCGGCGGTGGTCGCCTTTGGTGTGGGAATGACTCTCCTCACGGATGGCGTCCCCGCCCAGACCACCACCCATGCGGCGGCGCCGGCGCAAACCTACCCGATGCACCGTGCCACGGTGCGGCTGGTCGCCATGCCCGAAGCAGCGGCTGAGGGACAAAGCAACGCCGACACCAGGGTCAAGGACGACCTCTTCGCCGGCACCGAGGTCTTCGCCAAGGGCGCCACCAACATCACCGAGATCACCATGGATCCCGACAGCCTGAACCTGGTCGGCGGCCGCGATCGCCACGACGCCCAGAACATGGTCCTCAACGTCGTCCGCACCTACCAGTACGACAAGCCCGGCATGTACAACGCGTCGGAGGTGGAAACGTTTCGCAACAAGCTCAACACCGGCGACTGGCGCTGCGCCGTGCACACCCGCAACCTCAAGAGCGGTGAATCCACCGACGTCTGCAACCGCAAGCGGACCGATGACCTGAAGGAGACCGCGATCATCACGGTCGAGCCCCAGCAGCTCACCTTTATCCACACCATCCGCCGGCCGCGGCCCGGCCACAGCGAGCTCAGCGGCCTTCCCATGATGCTCGGGCCTCTCCACGGTCTGCCATCCATCGCGATGCTCGATCCAGAGGTTCTGGCGGACCTGGGCGAGCTCGGCGGCATCCCAGGGGCGCTCGGCCCGCTCGGCGCTGGACCCTTACCGGGCCTCAACCCTAGGGAGTTCCGCTTCAATCAGCGGAAATTCAGCAGTCTCGAGGAACAGCAGAAGTTTCGCGATGAGATGAAGAAGTTCAACTCCCCGGAGGCGCAACAGAAGTTCCGGGAGGAGATGAAGAAGTTCAATAGCCCCGAGAATCGCGAGAAGTTTCGTGACGAGCTGGAGCAGGAACTTAAGAAAGACGACCTCACGCCAGACTCCCACTAGCCTGATCGGCTTGCGGAAAGGCTCTCCAGTCTTGCTACAACGGCTTCCATACAATGGAAGTGCGATGTCGCTTCGATTTGAGGTCCACGGCACCGGCAACGGTGGTGGCCGGCGCGCGGTCCTCACGCTCCCGCACGGAGCCGTGCAGACCCCCGTCTTCATGCCGGTAGGCACCGCCGCCTCCATCAAGGCCGTCTCCCAGGACGTCGTTGAGACCCTGGGCGCTCCGGACAAGCTCACCGGCAAACCTTCAGGCGCCGAGATCATCCTCGCCAACACCTACCACCTCTACCTCCGTCCCGGCCACGAGCTCATCCGCGCGCTCGGCGGTGTCCACCGCTTCATGAGCTGGTCCCGGCCCATGCTCACCGACAGTGGTGGATTCCAGGTCTTTTCGCTCGCAAAACTGCGCAAAATCAACTCAGATGGCGTTGAATTCCGCTCGCATTTGGATGGTTCAAAACACTTTTTCTCTCCCGAACACTCCATGGATGTGCAGATCGCCCTCGGCGCGGACATCATGATGTCCTTCGACGAATGTGTGGAAACCCCCGCCACATGGGAGCGAACTCGTGATTCCATGGCACTTAC
Organism: Acidobacteriaceae bacterium; assembly: GCA_035537215.1. Classification (GTDB taxonomy): domain Bacteria; phylum Acidobacteriota; class Terriglobia; order Terriglobales; family Acidobacteriaceae; genus Granulicella. Next base: position 133 of record DATLMQ010000088.1, on the reverse strand, counting down.
GCACGCCTGGGCTGCGCGCTCCCGGGCCTATTGGATGGAACATCGCCACAGGGTCCCCTGGGCCCAACCCCTCCCCCGCGCCGCCGAACGCACCTACGCGGGTGCCCTCGGCTACAACGCGTCCTCCTTCACC
>DATLMQ010000087.1:0-4088 GCA_035537215.1 Acidobacteriaceae bacterium | reverse complement strand
GTTCTCAGCGGGCAGGCAGAAGGCATCCCACCCCATGGGGTGCATCACGTTGTAGCCGCGCATCCACATGTAACGCGCCAGCGCATCGCCGATCGAATAGTTGCGCACATGGCCCATGTGCAGCTGGCCACTGGGGTACGGGAGCATTTCCAGGCAGTAGAACTTAGGTTTGCCACTGGAGTGCTCTTCGGCCCGGTACAGCTTGGGGTCGGCTTCCCAGCGCTCCTGCCACTTCGGTTCGATCTCCGCAGGGTTATAGCGGGTCTGGGTATCGGCTCTTTCGATGTCTTGCATGCATCTTCGATTGTAAAGAAGAGCTAAGCAAGGTCGGGCCTACCCTGCGGAGAGGGCGCGGAGAGCCATCACGTTGCGCATCTCGTCGCCGGGGTCGTCTACTGGGGTTTCGGCTATGAAGGCGGCATGGGTAAAGCGGGGGTCACAGAGGAGGCGGCGGAAGGCGGCGGATCCTATGGTGCCCTCCCCTATGTGCTGGTGGCGGTCGAGACGGGAGCCGGCGGGGGCCTTGGCGTCGTTGCAGTGCCAGACACGGACGGCATCGAAGCCCACTGTGTCGCCGAGGAGCCGGGTGGTCTCTGCCCAGCCGTCGGGGGAGACGATGTCGTAGCCCTTGACGTGGAGGTGGCAGGTGTCGAGGCAGACGGCTACGGGGGCGCAGGCGCGGAGGCGGTCGACAACCTCGGCGACCTGCTCGAGGCTGCCGCCGAGGGAGAACTCCGCGCCGGCGGTGTTCTCGATGAGTACGGTGAAGTTGTGGTCCTGCCAGGGGAGGCCGTCGAGGGCGCGCTGGATGCCCTGGAGGGCGAAGCGCAGGCCCTCGTCACGGGTGAGGCCGTTCCAGGAGCCGGGGTGGAGGACGAGGAACTCGGCGCCGAGGGCGAGGGCACGCTCTACCTCACCGCGGAAGGCGGCGATGGCGTTGGCGCGGACGGCTTCGGTCTGGCTGCAGAGGTTGATGAGGTAGCTGGCGTGGATGACGAGCGGATTCACGTCGTGCTCGGCGCGGGCCTGGCGCATCTTCGCAGCGTCCTCGGGCTTTACGGGGGAGCTCTTCCAGGTACGCGGGCTGGAGCTGAAGATCTGGAAGGTGTTGGCGCCGGCGTCGACAGCACGCTGGACGGCGGTCCAGCAGCCTCCGCTGGTGCCCACGTGGACGCCGATTCGCTTTCTGGCCATCGGTAAAGGCTACCGCAAAATAAATTTCGGTCGCGGCGAGCGAATGGGTTTCCGGAGGGCTGGACGGGGCCGCGGAACCGTGTGGACCAGAGGGTGGCGCGAGGTCCTGCGCAGTACCCCCCTCCCCCCATACTTTATTGCACAAAGTCTTCGAAACAGGTAACTTAGGTCCGGACTTAGAGTGCAGAGGTATGGCTTTCTGAGACACCGAAGGCCCGGCGGGTGGCCGGGCCTTCGGGGATTCGCGCAGTGTTCCGCGGGGATCTCTCTGCCTTTTATTGTAGAAGGCCTGTCAAGGCTTTTGGGCAGGTTGGGGCTAGTAGACGTCGCGCTGGTAGCGCTTGGCCTTCTTCATCGCGGCGAGGTATTCGGCGGCGTGCTCGAGGGTTCCGTTGGAGCCCTTGGCGATGACGTCGAGGAGGGCGAGTTCCACATCCTTCGCCATACGACTGGCGTCGCCGCAGACGTAGAAGAACGCACCGCGCTCGAGCCAGTCGTAGAGCTCGGCGGCGTTTTCCTGCATGCGGTCCTGGACGTAGACCTTTTTGCCGGTGTCGCGGCTGAAGGCGGTGTGAAGTTTCGTAAGGACACCCTCGCGCTGCATCCCCTCGAACTGCTGCTCGTAGAGGAAGTCCGAGACGCGGCGCTGCTCGCCGAAGAAGAGCCACATGGGGCCTTTTTCGCCGAGAGCCTGGCGGTGCTCGAGGAAGGCGCGGAAGGGAGCGATGCCGGTGCCGGGACCGATCATGATGACCGGAGCGCCGGTGTCCTCGGGGAGGCGAAAGGCGTTGTTCTCGTGGAGGAAGATGGGAAGGGTGCCGCCGACGGGGGCACGCTCGCCGAGGTGGCCGGAGCAGACGCCCTGGCGGTCGGCGCCGTGAGCGTTGTAGCGGACGACGCGAACGGTGGTGTGGACCTCATTGGGGTGCGCGGCCAGCGAGGAGGCGATGGAGTACATGCGCGGGGTGAGGCGCTGGAGGACGTTGAAGAGATCCTGCGGGTTCTGGACGATGCCGGGGAAGTCCTTGACGAGGTCGACGAACTCGCGGCCCCAGACATACTCCTCGGCGAAGGCCTTGTTCTCGGAGCCGAGGAGCTTTTTGAGGCCTTCGGGGACGTTTTCGCCACAGAGTTTGGCGTACTGGTTGACGGAGCCGCGGGCGAGCTTGCCGATGCCGAGGCGGGTGGTGAGGGCCTCGTGGAGGGAGATCTCGACCTTGTAGTGGTCGAGGACGCGCTCGGTGCCGTTGAGGTGCAGGGCGTCCAGCACCTCCGCAACCTGGGGCTCGCGGTTGGTGGGGATGATGCCGACGGCGTCGCCGGGGGTGTAGGTCATGCCATCCTCGAGCTCCAGCTCGATGTGGATGGTCTCCTTTTCGCTCTCCGGGCCGGTGAGGCGGTCGTTGGTGATGACGCGGGAGAGAAAGGGCTGATTGCGGGTGTATTTGGTGGCGTGAGGTTTGGCGGGAGCCTCGGCCACGGCGGTCGTCGATTCGCTCATCTTGGCTTTATTGTAATAAATCTCGGACCGGTTGCGTCCGGGAAGGGGCGTCTATTCGAGCCGATTAGGATGCCGTATGCCGGTGGGACTTGCGTTTGAATTCGATCCTCGGAAGGCGGCTGCGAACCTAGAGAAGCATGGGGTGTCGTTCGAAGAGCCCTTCACCGTATTCAACGATCCGCTAGCTTCGACGCTGCCTGACGATCAACATTCAGGAGACGAACAGCGGTTCATTACCCTTGGGAGGTCGGCGGCCAACCGGCTGTTGTTCATCGTTCTACACTGAACGCGGCTCACGCATCCGCCTTATTGGTGCGCGTCTCGCGAATGCGAGGGAGCGGAGAGAATATGAAGAGGTCTCCTGAACCCGATCCGTTGGCGGAGCGCCCAAATCTGGATTTTCGGAGGGGCGTGCGAGGCAAGCATCTGGATCGCATGAAGCAGGGCACAAATATTGCGATCATCGCGCCGGACCTGATCGAGACTTTTCCAGATTCTGAGACGGTGAATGAGGCGCTTCGGAGCCTGAAAGAAATCGCAGAGCGGACATCGAAACGAGCGTCGCAAGGCTGGCTTTGTACCTGAGAGACGGCTGATTCCGATAAGGCGTCGCGAGCTGTTTGAGCGATTGCGCCAGAACGCAACTTTGAATGGTGGGCTCCTCTCCTATGGATATGGAGCGTCCGGCGAATCCGGTTCGGTGGCTGTTCGCCTCGGAGCAGGGGCCGCGGCACATGTTTCTGGCGCGGTGGATGTTTGTGCGGGCGCTGGCGGGGATCTACTTTTCGGCGTTCTTCGCGCTGCTGTTTCAGATCAAGGGGCTGATTGGACCGCAGGGAATTCTGCCGGCGGGGGAGACGCTGGCGGCCGTGGCGAAGGCTGCCGGAGCGGGGCGGTTCTGGGTGGCGCCGACGCTGTTCTGGATCTCGTCCGGATCGCACTTCCTGATGGCGGTGATGTGGCTGGGGCTGCTGGCGTCGGTGGCGGCGTTTCTGAACCTGTGGCCGCGGGTGAGCCTGCTGGTGTGCTGGCTCTGCTTTCTGTCGTTTGTGAGCGCGGCGGGAGATTTCTCGGCGTACCAGTCGGACGGGATGCTGCTGGAGGCGGGATTTCTGTCGCTGTTCTTTGTGCCGCCGGGGATGCGGCCGGGGCTGGGGCTGGCGCATCCTCCGATACGGCTGAGCCTGTGGCTGCTGCAGTGGGAATGGTTCAGGATCTATTTCGAGTCCGGGATGGTGAAGTGGCTGAGCGGGGACCCGCAGTGGCGGAACCTGACGGCGATGGATGAGTACTACCAGAACAGTCCGCTGCCGACGTGGGTGGGCTGGTATGTGGCGCATCTGCCGCACCGGTTTCATGCGGTCTCGGCGGCGGCGACGCTGGTGCTGGAGGT
>DATLMQ010000086.1:0-3649 GCA_035537215.1 Acidobacteriaceae bacterium | reverse complement strand
AATGGAGCTGGAAAGAATGGCGCGGGACCGGTGCAGGCGCGCGGGGTGAAGGCTGCCGAGGTGGGCGCGGGGGCGAAGTTCGATATACGGCCGCGGCGGGCGGCGGCGGGGGCGCGGGCGGTGGGGGGCGCGGCAGGGTCTGCGGCGGCGTTGGGAGCGGGGCTGGCGCGGGAGAAGCAGCCGGTGTTTGTGGCTCCGGAGCTGGCGGAGGAGGCGACCGCGCCGCCGGAGGGGGGCGACTGGCTGCACGAGATCAAGCTGGATGGGTACCGGATGCAGGCGCGCAAGGCGGGCGGCCGGGTGCAGATGCTGACGCGAAGCGGGCTGGACTGGACGCACAGGATGCGGGCGGTGGCGGAGGCGGTGGCGGCGCTGCCGGTGCAGGACGTGACGCTGGATGGCGAGGTGGTGGTGCTGGATGAGGAGGGCATCTCGAGCTTCGCGAACCTGCAGGCGTCGTTTCAGAGCGGGGAGCGGCATGCGCTGACGTACTTCTGCTTTGACCTGCTGCACGTGGAGGGTGGGAATGCGCGGGAGCTTCCGCTGCGGAAGCGGAAGGAGCTGCTGGCGGAGATTCTGCCGGGGGACGGCGACGGGACGCTGCGGATGAGCGAGCACCTGGAGGGCAAGGGGCCGGAGATCTTTGCGAAGGCGTGCGAGCTGAAGACCGAGGGGATTATTTCGAAGCTGGGGACGGCGACGTACCGGACGGGGCGGAGCAGCAACTGGCTGAAGTCGAAGTGCCTGCATGAGCAGGAGTTTGTGGTGGGGGGGTTCACGCTGTCGACGGATGGACCGGACCGGGTGGGGTCGCTGCTGCTGGGGTACTACGCGGATGGGGAGCTGATCTACGCGGGGCGGAGCGGGACCGGGTTCACGCAGAAGATGCGGCGGGAGCTGCGGGAGATGCTGACGCCGCTGCAGCGGAGGAGTCCGGCGTTTGACAAGCTGCCGGCGGAGGCGAAGCGGGATGCGGTGTGGGCCGAGCCGAAGCTGGTGGCGCAGGTGCGGTTTGCGACGTGGACGTCGGACGACCTGGTGCGGCAGGCGGCGTTTCTGGGGCTGCGGGAGGATAAGCGGCCGGAGGAGGTGCGGCGGGAGGGAGTGGCGACGGCTCCGCGGCCGAAGGCGGGGCGGGGGGTAGCGGCGGCGGAGGGGAACGAGGCGAAGCGGGGCGCGAAGGGGGAAGGCAAGGCGTCGCACCGGGGATCGCGCGGTGAGGTGGCGGCGAAGACCGTAGAGGCGCGGGCGGTTGGGGACGAGGAGCCGGCGGTGGCGGGGGCCAGGGCTGCGAAGGTTGGGACGAAGGCCGCGGCGGGGAGTGGGGGGACGGCGGTGCCGGTTCGGCTGACGCACCCGGAGAAGGTGCTGGATCCGGAGAGCGGGCTGACCAAGCGGCAGCTGGCGGAGTTTTACTGGGCGGTGGCGGAGCGGATGCTGCCGCATATCGCGGGGCGGCCGCTGAGCCTGGTGCGGTGTCCGGAGGGCGCGGGCAAGCCGTGCTTCTACCAGAAGCATGTGAACCATATGCTGCCGGCGGGGATTGGCGGGGTAGATGTTCCGGACAAGAAGACGGGAGTGCCGGAGCTGTACATCACGCTGGATTCGGCGGAGGCGCTGGCGGGGCTGGCGCAGATGGGGGTGCTGGAGGTGCATCCGTGGGGGTCGCGGAATGAGGACCTGGAGCACCCGAACCGGATTATCTTCGACCTGGACCCGGATGAGGAGTTGCCGTGGACGACGCTGTGCGAGGCGGCGGCGGAGGTGCGGAAGCGGCTGAAGCGGGCGGGGCTGGAGAGCTTTCTGAAGACGACGGGAGGAAAGGGGCTGCACATCGTGGCGCCGATCCAGCCGGAGCCGGGGTGGGACGTGGTGAAGACGGCGACGCACAACCTTGTGCTGGCGATGGAGCGGGCCAATCCGGGGCTGTACCTGACCAAGATGACCAAGGCGGCGCGCAAGGGGAAGATCTTTCTGGATTACCTGCGGAACGAGCGCGGGGCGACGGCGGTGGCTCCGTTTTCACCGCGGGCGCGGCTGGGGGTGCCGGTGTCGCTGCCGCTGCCGTGGACGGCGCTGAAGCTGCCCCAGCGGCCGGTGTTCCGGGTGAGCGAGTTCGCGAGCTGGAGGGAGCGGCTGCGGAGCGATCCGTGGAAGGGGATGGCGTCGGTCGTACAGCGACTGGACCCGGAGGCGATGGCGGCGCGCTGAGAGGTGGAAACTCGGATGTCTGTGCAGACGTAGACAGCACAGAGGGGGCCGCGGCCGCATCCTATGGGGCACGGGCGAGCCGGTTTGCCGGGAGGGTCAGGTTTTGGCGAAGGAAGCACTCGCAGTTCAGGCACAACGAGCTCCGGATGCGCTATCGGTGGACCCGGGGTCTGCCGAGACGTTGCTGTCGCATGCGCGGCTGGGGCAGAGGATCAAGCGGCTGCGGCTGAAGCGGTCGATGGGGCTGGTGGAGCTGGGCAAGGCGACGGGGCTTTCGGCGAGCTTTCTGTCGCAGCTGGAGACGGGGCGGGTGGTGCCGACGCTGCGCAACCTGGCGCGGATCGCCCTGGTGTTCAACAAGGACCTATCGCACTTCTTCGATTCGGGCGAGCAGAGCGTGTTCCGGATGCAGCGGCGGCGGGACCGGGTGCGGCTGCCGATGGGGCCGGCGGCGGGGCCGGACTATATCGCGGAGAGCTTCGGGATCCTGATCCCGGAGGGCGGGCTGCGGCCGTGCATGGCGGAGTTTCTTCCCGGAGAGCAGCGGACGGCGTTCAACCCGGAGCGCTACCCGGGCGTGGAGATGGTGTACGTGCTGACGGGGACGATCGAGCTGCAACGCAAGGGGGAGGCGCACATGCTGGAGACGGGCGACGTCTGCTACATATCGGGCGAGACGCAGCGGACGTACCGGTGCGCGGGCGAGCAGGCGGCGCAGGCGCTGATCATCAGCTTCGACCGGGACACGGCGGAGCTGCGGCGGCCGGCGCGGCGGGTGCCGGCGGCGTAAGGAAAGTGACAGCAGAGGCGCTTTTTTGTGGGGGCCAAGGTTGGGGCCGGCCTGATACTATGGGTGTCTTCCAGCGGGTCGGTGCGGTTGGCGCATGAAGCATTGCGCGATACGCAATCCTGAACGACACCTGCACTGTCCCCGGCTGTGAGTTTTTGCCTAAAGGAGTCTTATGTCCGCTACTGCCGCTTCCCCGCTTGCCACCAACCATGGAACATCGTCCGAGCCCCGCGAGATCACACACTGGATTGGGGGCAAGGCTGTCGCCGGCACCTCGGGCCGATTTGGAGATGTGTATCACCCGGCGACCGGGACGGTGCAGGCGAGGGTGCCGCTGGCGACCGACGCCGAGGTAGACGCGGCGGTGAAGGCGGCGGCCGCGGCGGCTCCGAGCTGGGGCGCGATGCCGCCGCTGCGGCGGGCGCGTGTGCTGTTCCGGTTTCGCGAGATCTTTGAGCGCCGGCTGGATGAGATTGCCGCGGTGATCAATCGCGAGCACGGCAAGGTGTTCTCGGATGCAAAGGGCGAGGCGACGCGCGGGCTCGAGGTGGTGGAGTTTGCGACGGGCATACCGCAGCTGCTGAAGGGCGAGTATACGGAGCAGGTGGGCACGGGCATCGACAGCTGGTCGATGCGGCAGCCGCTGGG
>DATLMQ010000085.1:0-5303 GCA_035537215.1 Acidobacteriaceae bacterium | reverse complement strand
CTGGCTAAGCCGTCTCTTCCGCCGCTAGCGCCCGCGGAACGTGTCGCTAAAATGCATTCAAAATTCTCTAAAAGCGCTTAAAAAGCACCTGAAACGCAGTTGAAACACATCATCTTTTTGGCGTCGGTTTTCTTTATGTTTCAACACGCAAGTGCCTCTATTCATTGCACTTCACCTGGTTACAGCGCCAAACCGCCATCCACCGCCAGCAGCTGCCCCGTAATGAAGTGCGGCCCCGTCGCAAAGAACAGAACCGCCGCCGCCACGTCCTCCACCCGGCCGTTCCGCTTCATCGGAGTCTTCTCCGCAAAGTGCTCGTAACCCGCTGAAACCTCACCCGTTACGATCATCCCCGGAGCCACGCAGTTGACGCTGATCTCCGGCGCCCACGCCTTCGCCATCGTCTGCGACAGCATATGCAGCGCCGCCTTCGACGTGCAGTAGTGCGCATGCGTCGCCCACGGGTGTATCCCCCCCAAAGACCCAATGTTTACAATACGTCCGCGCCCTTCCTTCAAGTACGGATAAGCCTCCCTGGCCACCAGGAACGGCCCCCGCGTATTCGTGGCAAACATTCCATCCCACTGCTCCACCGTGATCTCCGCCAGCGGCGCCGTCTCAAACGCACCCGCATTATTCACCAGCAGATCCAGCCCGCCCAGCCCCCGCACCACACTCCCAACTGCTTGGGAAACACTGACTTCCGACCGCACATCGCACGGAACCGCAAGCGCCCGCACCCCCAGCGCACCCAGCTCCATCACCGTCCGCTCAGCATCCGCCGCCGATCCGCGATACGTAATCGCAACATCCGCCCCGGCCCCTGCCAGTGCCAGCGCCAGCCCGCGCCCAATGCGCTTGGCCCCACCCGTCACCAGAGCGCGTTTGCCCGCCAGCGGCTTTCCTTCCCCTGTGTGCTGTCCCTGGCTCCGGCTCACCGCGGATGTTCCGGATTCGCCGGCGCCGGAATCTTCCGCTCCTGTACACCCGGCTTGGCCGCCGCGGACTTCCCGTCATTGTTCTCGTACGTCGAAACCTGCGCGCGCGGCCGCTCCAGCGCCACACTTACCTCTTTTCCAGCCTCGGTCAGGTCGAACTCCGCCGCATACGTCGCAAACCCCTTCGCGATCACCTGCAGCAACACATGGCTCCCGACCTCCAGCACGTCGATCTTCGCGTGTCCATCCGGATCGGTCTTCACCTCCAGGTTGCCGGCGCTCTTCCCATCGCGGTTGGCGTGAAATACCACCCCGGCGTTCGGAAACGGCTTGCCGTTGAAGGCCTTCACCACCGTGACGGTCACATTTGCCGTCGGCGGCAGCGCCTTGTACTTTCGTCCATGCTCCTGCGGCGCTGCGTTGGCGGCCGGGCCCGAGAGCGCCGCCGCCACAAGCGACGCGGACAGCGCGAAATTGCGGAATCTCATGCCCAGCATTCTACCCGCTCCGCCCCTCCCAGATCTCTCTTCTTCCCAGAGCGGAATCCGCGCGACAATCATGCGCCATATTCACTCAGATTTCGCACAGGGCGCTTGACTCGCACCTCGGGCGGGGACTACATTAGCACTCGGCAGCGGAGAGTGCCAGCGCGCCTCGCCCCTCGATAGGGGCCGGCCTGGCCCTTCCCCCAACCGCAACCCCAAGGAGATACACGGAACATGGCAGCTACAGCATTTACGCCGTTGCACGATCGCATTCTGGTCCAGCGTCTGGAAGAGAGCGAGACCCTTCGCGGCGGCATCATCATCCCCGATTCCGCCAAGGAAAAGCCCCAGCAGGGCAAGGTCATCTCGGTAGGCAAAGGCAAGTCCAACGACGAAGGCAAGGTCTTCCCCCTCGACGTCAAGTCCGGCGACACCGTCCTCTTCGGCAAGTACTCCGGCACCGAGATCAAGCTCGATGGCGAGGACTTCCTCATCATGCGCGAAGAAGAGATCCTCGGCATCCTCAAGTAGTCGCGGTTTGAGCGCTGTTCACACGCGCCGTTGATCCCCACGACGGTCCACCCAACGATCAACCAACTGGAGAATTCCACATGGCAAAGCAGATTCTGCACGGAGAAGATTCGCGTCAGGCGATTCTGCGCGGTGTCAACCACCTCGCAAACGCTGTCAAAGTGACGCTCGGCCCCAAGGGCCGCAACGTCGTCATCGAAAAGAAGTTCGGTTCCCCCACCATCACCAAGGACGGCGTCACCGTCGCCAAGGAGATCGAGCTTCCTGAGGGCCTCGAGAACATGGGCGCCCAGATGGTGAAGGAAGTCGCCTCCAAGACCTCCGACGTCGCCGGCGACGGCACCACCACCGCCACCGTTCTGGCCCAGGCCATCTACCGCGAAGGCGTGAAGACCGTTGCCGCCGGCGCCAACCCCATGGCTCTCAAGCGCGGCATCGACAAGGCCGTCGAGGCCATCATCGGCAAACGCGACGAGCACGGCAACGTGGTCGGCGGCGCGCTCAGCGAGTTCTCCAAGCCCGTCTCCGGCGAGATGATCGCCCAGGTCGGCACCATCTCCGCCAACTCCGACGCCACCATCGGCACCATCATCGCCGAGGCCATGAAGAAGGTCGGCAAGGACGGCGTCATCACCGTCGAAGAGTCCCGCACCATGGAGACCCAGCTCGACGTCGTCGAGGGCATGCAGTTCGATCGCGGCTACCTCTCGCCCTACTTCGTCACCGACGCGGAGCGCATGGAAGCGGTTCTCGAGAACCCCTACATCCTCATCTACGAGAAGAAGATCTCCACGATGAAGGACCTGCTCCCCCTGCTCGAGCAGATCGCCCGCACCGCCAAGCCCCTCGTCATCATCGCCGAAGACGTCGACGGTGAGGCTCTCGCCACCCTCGTGGTCAACAAGCTGCGCGGCACCCTGAACGTCGCGGCCGTCAAGGCCCCCGGCTTCGGCGATCGCCGCAAGGCCATGCTCGAGGACATCGCTGTTCTCACCGGCGGCAAGGCGATCACCGAAGACCTCGGCATCAAGCTCGAGGGCGTCAAGATCGAGGACCTCGGCACCGCCAAGCGCGTCACCATCGACAAGGACAACACCACCATCGTCGACGGCGGCGGCCAGGACGGCAAGATCGAGGGTCGCGTCAAGGAAATTCGCGCTCAGGTCGACAAGACCACCTCCGACTACGACCGTGAGAAGCTCCAGGAGCGTCTCGCCAAGCTCGTCGGCGGCGTCGCCGTCATCAAGGTCGGTGCCGCTACCGAGACCGAGATGAAGGAGAAGAAGGCCCGTGTCGAAGACGCGATGCACGCCACCCGTGCAGCCGTCGAGGAAGGCATCGTCCCGGGCGGCGGCGTCGCCCTGGTCCGTGCATCCAAGGCCGTCGACGCCCTCGTGGCCAAGCTCGAAGGCGACGAGAAGATCGGTGCGCAGATCATCCGCCGCGCCATCGAGGAGCCGCTGCGCATGATCGCCCACAACGCGGGTGAAGAGGGCGCGGTCGTGATCAACAAGATCAACGAGTCCAAGGACCCGAACTTCGGCTACAACGCCGGAACCGGCGCCTACGAGGATCTGGTCAAGGCCGGCGTCATCGACCCCACCAAGGTCACTCGCACCGCTCTGCAGAACGCGGCTTCCATCGCTGGCCTCATGCTCACCACCGAAGCCATGGTCGCCGAGATTCCTGAGAAGAAGGAATCGGCGGGCGGCGGCGGCCACAACCACGGCGGCGGCATGGACGGCATGTACTAAACCGCAGTCACCGTAACAGAAAAGCCTCGGAGAAATCCGGGGCTTCTCTTTGCTGGCTGCTTTCGAATCGCACCGCAAAGCTGATCGGTTTACCGCGATGCGATCGCCTGTCCGTTGCTTCCGGGCAGTACCCCGTCCGGCGCATGCACCTTCACCCCCGGCTGGCTTGTCTTCAGCCGGATACGCGTCAGTTCATTGCGCTTTCCGCCATTCGCATTGGCGGAAAACTGCACAAGGTAGCTCTCTCCAATCGCGCGCCGGAAGCTGTCCAGGTACGGCGCCACAGACACCGGGTTGATCGGTCCTGCGTTGAACAGCTGGCCGCCCGTAGCGTCCGCCACCTGCTGCAGGTAGCTCTGGCCGCTGAAGCTGCCGCGGCCTCCCCGCAGGCCCGAGTTGCCGAAGTAGATCGAGTAGACCGCCACCCCGGCACGCTGCGCATCCCTCTGCGCCTGCTGCACGTACGGGCTGTTCTGGTTCATCGGCGAGGTGCTGCCGTTGTACGGATCCACACCGTTGGTGATCATCAGCACAAACCGCGCGCCGGGTTCCGCTGAAGGCCAGTGCTTCACGAACTCCGAAAGGCAGAAGTACGGGCTCGCGCTGATCCCCGGACTCGAGAGCGGCATCCGAAGCTCCGACGCGATCTCCTGGTGATCCGCGCTGAATCGTCCCGCCGACCGCACAGTCCCATTCTGCATATATCCCACCAGCACCTTCGTGCCGGCAGGCAGTTGATGGATGAAGCTCTGTACATCCCGCAGCTGCGAGCTGAACGACATCCGGAGGCCATCGTCGATCAGGATCGCCACCTGTGCCGCTGCCGGTGAGACCCGCATCACCGATTGCACCTGCGCCTGATGCCCATTCACCTCCAGCTTCAACATGGCTGGATCGAGCGGCGCATTGTTCTTGGATTCCACGTTCACCAGCGCCCCGGTCGCTACAGGACCTTCGCTCGGCAGCCGCTGGGCTGCTAGGGGAGCCACCCCGGCGGCAAGCAGGGCCGCGGTCAACGTAAACACTCGAAATCGAGTCATAACATCAATTCCTCCACCCTGTTAGATGGCATCTGCGGAGGAAAGTTCCGGTGCGGCCCCGAGAGCCTTGACCTCTTGCTCTCGTGAGCCGCCCCGTCCTGTTGACGTCGCGCAAGCAGCTAATCGCCGCCCAGCCGCACCTTCAGCCCGGCGCGCACCGTCAGCGGCAGCCCGGAGAACCCGATCGGCCCGATGTGCTGGTTGTTCATCAGGTTGTTCACCTGCGCAAACACCGTCACATGCCGTTGCAGCGCGTACGTTCCGCCCACGTCCAGCTTCGCGTACCCGAAGTCCAGGTTGTGGTTCGGCAGCAGCAGCGAGTTCCCGAAGTTTGGATCGAACCCATCCAGAAACGTCGAGTCGTCGCTGCGGCTCGCAAACGCACCCTGGAACAGCACGCTGTACCTCGGCCGCGTGTACTGCGCCGTCACAAACCCCATGTGCGGTGGCCGGCGGAACGGGCGCGCCCCAATCAGCGGACTCTCCGCCCCGATCGCGATCCCCGGCAGATTCGGGTTCTCCGTCGGCGTTCCCTGGTTCGCCGCCACCGCATCG
>DATLMQ010000084.1:0-2588 GCA_035537215.1 Acidobacteriaceae bacterium | reverse complement strand
AATTCGGCGGTATTCGGCGGAAGCTGCGCGAATTGCGGAAGCAGCGCCTCCAGCAGCTCGGAAAGGAAGCTGGCGCGGTTGTACGTAGGAATTGCGAGCGAAAGGAGTAGCTGTCCCGGACGTCGGGCCGCGGCGGATTCGCGGTCCGACGTGCTTCCGGCCGAGGACGTCTTAGGCGATGATGGCCGGACAGCAATCACGCTACTGCCTCGTGGCGGGTTCCGTGCCAGATACGTCGCCAGTGGAGGAACGTATATGTTCCATAGCCGAGGCCAATGACGAGCGAGCCAACCGCGTAACCCGCAGCGATACCTATTCCGCCGAAGCGATGGCCCAGGACCCACGCCATGGGCGCCGAGTAGAGGGCACCGAGGATCGAGTTGACCATAAACTTCTCCTGCTTATGTGCGCGCAGGTAGATCGCCATGGAAGAGACAATCGTGTTCGCGATGTAGCCAAAAAGAAGGCACGCCAGTGCCGCGGGCGAGAGAAAGCGCGTGGCGTAGTGGCTATTCGTGTGGGCTAAAGCGATCGCTAGCACCAAAACGGCGAGCGCTCCCAGCGAGCCGATGGCCGAGGACTGAGCGAGGGAGCGGAAGAAGCGTCGGTCGAGCTCTCCATAGTGACCGAGAGCTATCAGACGCCCGAACGGCGCTGACTTCGTATTCATCCAAGCCAGGGCGACATCGGCGACCTTGCTGGCCACAGAGATGGATACTGCCATCCGGCCAGCCTCGATAGGTCCCCATGCACGAGCTCCCATCAGTACGGGAACGAAGAGTGGAATCGCGGCATAGCCGCAGACCCAGGAGACGGCCATGCGCCACTGCAAAGGCCATATGTCGGTGCGGAACGGCGTGCGGTGGGGACCGGGGTCGTGACGAAGGATGTTGAGAAGCAGCTGGCGGTGGCGTCGAATAGCCCAGAAGCCCGCAAAAGCCTGGCCCGCCAGCATGCAGCCAGGCGCATACAGGCCATGGTGAAGCAGCAACGCGGCCAGGCTCAGGATCGATCCACAGATGAACTGAGACAAGCGGGCCCGAGCCACCTGAGCTACGAATCCGCAGCCCTCCAGGAACGAGAAAATGGGGTCAATCTGGAAGGTAAAACTGGCCGCGATCGCAGCGAGAACCCAGGGTCCCAGCCAATGAACAGGCGCTGCGGATGGGTGCTGCCGCGCGACAGCGGCGAAGTAGTGACTTCCCGCAAGTAGAAGAAATATAAGGAGAAGGACTGCGGCTCCGGTGTACCAGCGGAGGGCCCGCTGGAGGATCGAAGCAAGCCTTCCGTGCTCACGTGCAGGGCCGGTGATGGTGCCGTCGGGATGGATGTGGAGGTGGGCGCTTTCGTGGCTGGCGGTCTGCAGGATTACGAAGGAAAAGCCCAGTTCGAAGATGATCTGCACGCCGACGAGGGGGTTGATGACGCCCCAGTAGCCCTGCTGCTCGCGGGTGAGCGTGCGGAGGACGAGGGTGACGGTGAGGGCCGCCGATAAGGCCGACCAGACGCGTGCGAGGACGGTGAAGGCGATGGCGCGGTCGAGGCCGATGGCACTAGCGGCGCGACCCCAAATGCTTGAGCGGGAAAGGGTTCCGGGTGGGGGCTGAACTTCGCCGGAGGCGTCCGGAGCGTAGTCCAGAGGGACGGGAACGAGGAGGCCACCTGAGCTTGCTGTCAACTCTGCCCCAGTGTTTACGCGGTCGGAGGCTGGGTTCAGGGGGCTTTCGGACATCCGGAAAAGGCCGGTCAGGACTCGGCAGACAAAACGATTCTATCAGCGTGTTTGAAGGGAAAAGAGAGGTCTGGGCCCGCAAAACAAGTGTATTTTGGAGTGCTTTTAAGCGCATTTAAGGGTGCTCAAGCAGCTTTTTAGCGACTTTTGAGCACGGTACCAAAGTTCCTCCAAAAGGCAGGTTGTGTTTCCCGGAGGTCTGTATAGACTCAAGTCAACCTGAAGCACAAAGCATACGAATCTGGCAACCCCCAGTTCGGGCCAGGACGTACCACCAAGGTTCAAGTTGCAAGCGGAGAGTTGTAGATCGCTGACAGTTGAAGCACCGTTCGCGCACGGCCCGGGCAGACCGGGAGGAGCGATGCCGGCTTCCAGTCAGACGGGACATCTCTGCCCAGTTCCAGGCTTTCGGAAAAGACCGGCACCACCATTTCAAGTTTCGAGAAATTCAAGGGAGAAGTTGTCATGCTCAAGATCGCAAAAGCTGTGCTGTGTGCCCTCGCCGTCTCTGTGTTCGTCCCCACGCTTGCCAACGCGGCGCCTCGCGCCACCTGGAGCCCCTGGACGGCTCTGCCGAACACCGATGGTGTTGCGGTGAGCTTCAGCCAGGTGAACGAGTCGATGTGCACGTGGATGATCCGCAACACGGGGAGCAGCACGCTGCGGCATCTGGAGTTCACCTATACGTACTCGTCTGCAGTGCAGCAGGGACAGACGACGGGGCGCGACCTGCTTCTGCAGCCGCTGAAGCCGGGTCGGCTGACGGGTGGCGCGACGCAGTTCGGAGCGGAGACGGGAAGCTGCCCGGCGACGCTCGAGGTGAAGCATATCGAGTGGGCGCACCGCTAAGCGTTCA
>DATLMQ010000083.1:0-2466 GCA_035537215.1 Acidobacteriaceae bacterium | reverse complement strand
CGTCTCCGGTCACCGGGTCGGCACGGCCGAGGTGGAGAGCGCCATCGTCGAGCATGCTCTGGTGGCGGAGGCGGCGGTGGTCGCCGTCCCGCACGACATCAAGGGCCAGGCGATCCACGCCTTCGTCACCCTGAACGCCGGGACGGAGGGCAGCGACGCCCTCAAGGCCGAGATCAACGCCGAAGTCCGCAAGCACATCGGCGCCCTCGCCATCCCCGAACGCATCCAGTTCGCCCCCGCCCTCCCCAAGACCCGATCGGGCAAGATCATGCGGCGGATCTTGAGAAAGATCGCGGAGGGGGAGCTGCACGCGCTAGGCGATACGAGCACGCTGGCGGACCCGGGCGTGGTGGAGCAGTTGGTGAAGGGACGGGAGGGCTAACCTAGCGACGCCGCCGGGCTGGACCCGAGGTCGCCTTCTACTTCGCTGCATTGCCGCAAGAAGACTTTGCGGGACGCCCTTTGTTCTGTATCCGTTCGCGGGACTGCCGGAAGAAGAATTGTAATGAAGGCAACTAATAAGATTGGTCAGGAGCCAGTTGGGGATGCACCTTCTGCCCAGAACGACCTTCATTTTGGAAGGCGGCCGCTTTCTCCTGAAGATCGTGCGACCGCCATAAGCTTGTCCGGGCTACTCCTAACTATTTTCACCATCGCTGTCGGTTTGGATCAGACTAGGGCCGGCAGAAGCATTCCCTTTCAAACATCACTCTACGAAACTCGTGTCTCTGCAATGCAGGGCTACGCGCGCGCTCACTACCGTTATGATAATGCGCTTCGAGCGATAATGAGCGATATGCCGTACGACGTTTACTCGCCGGAGGGGTTGGCGTCGATCGGTGATGAAGGAATGCAGCAATCTGCGATGATGGCTCGGCGATTAGCAGATTTGCATGCCGACTACACAGCCGAAGTAAACGGTATGATGGGTCTATGGCCTGAGAAGATACAGCGACAAGTTGGATTGGCCGGCGAGGCAGCCAATTCGCCATCATTGTGCTTCTTCAAACTGGGGGAACATACACTTGCAAATGGCACATATTCTGATGCTCAAAGGAAAGAGCATTGGACTAAAGTGAGATTGCAGGCAGCACCCCTTTGCAATAGTATCAACGATCATCGCCTAACGAAGATCTTCCGGGAAGAGGGTCGTAGCGCGTTGAGCATGATGCAGGAGCAACTTACCCAAACACACGATGATCTTGTTCCTGGAGCAGGAACCTGACCTAGGAGAAAAAGCGCCCACAGAGGCTGTCGGTGACATCGCGGGGCGTGACAGTTGGTCGATCACACCGCGAGACTACTTACAAACAACCCTACAGATCGCCCACGCTTGATCCAAGCTCGTCCCCCTTGGGGGAGGTGGCAGCGCGTCAGCGCTGACGAAGGGGTCTCGCCCTCGCGGTCAAGGTAATCAGCTCCACCACGCCCTGCAGGTTCGTCAGCACCTCGCCAGCCGGCACTCGCAGCGTGAGAATACCCCAGCGCTCCATGTAACGGTTTCTCGTCTGATCATGCCCGGCGGTCAGCTCGTGCGACGCGCCATCCACCTCCACGCACAACCGCACCCGATCGCAGGTGAAGTCGAGCACTTCCCCCCCCCCGCCGCATGCTGCTTGCGAAAGTGGAAGCCAGTCTTGTCGCCCTTCAGCGCCCAGCACAGCAGCCGCTCCGGCTTGGTCAGCTGCCGACGGAGCGTGCGGGCGCGCTGGTAGGCTTCGCTCCTTCCTTCGACCTCCACCCTCACCCCTTCGTCAGCCCCAACTAGCGCCGGGGCTGCCGTCTCCCCCCGGGGGGAGGAGCTGGCTCTTGAACAATAGGACTTCGCCTCTCCATTCTTCGGAGCGGTTCGCCGCCCGGCTCTTTCCACCGTCCAGCCACCCGCTCTGCGCTTGCACCCCACGCCAGATGCAAAAGCGCAAAAAAAACACCCCCGCACCATGGAAACTTCGGAAACTTCGGCCTGCTCCCGGCCGCCTCTCACGCCCGTGGCGGCTGCCTTCGATAGCTCAGCGCTTCCGCCACATGGATGCGGCCGACCTGCTCCGCTCCCGCCAGGTCCGCGATCGTGCGCGACACCCGCAGCACCCGGTGAAAGCCGCGCGCGCTCAGCCGCATGGCGTTGGCGGCGTCGGCGAGTAGCTTGCGACCCGGCTCGTCGGGCGTCGCCACTTCGTCGAGCAGTTCGCCATCGGCCTCCGCGTTGGTGCGGGCGGCGTGGCTGTTGTAGCGCCGCGACTGCACCTCTCTTGCGGCGGCCACCCGTCGTGCCACCTCCCCGCTTCCCTCGGCCGGCGGAGGCAGCGTGAGGTCGGCCGCGCTGACGGCCTGCACGTCGATGTGGAGGTCGATACGGTCGAGCAGCGGACCGGACACCCGCGCCTGGTAGTCGGCCGCGCATCTGGGCGCCCGGCTGCACGCGAGTGCTGGGTCGCCGAGATGCCCGCAGCGGCATGGGTTCATCGC
>DATLMQ010000082.1:0-6348 GCA_035537215.1 Acidobacteriaceae bacterium | reverse complement strand
GCTGGCGCGGGTGCTGGGTGAGGATACGGAGAGAATCCGCGCGGCGGCCCGGGGCCGAAGGGCAGCGCCGGCGCGAGCGGTTCGGGTGGCGTAGGCGCTGCCGTTGGTGAGTTTGGAGGAGGCTGGATGAGCGAGGGAGTGGCGGCGGCGAACGAGCTGTTCGCACGCGGGCAGGCGGAGATCGGGCGGGTGATCGCCGGGCAGCAGGAGGCGGTGGCGCAGGCGCTGCTGACGATGCTGTGCGGGGGACATGCGTTGGTGGAAGGCGTTCCCGGGGTGGCGAAGACGCTGGCGGTGAAGACATTGGCGCGGTTCCTGGGGCTGGAGTTCCGGAGGGTGCAGGGCACGCCGGACATGATGCCGGCGGACATCCTGGGGACGAGTGTTTTTTCGCCGAAGACGAGCGAGTTCTCGTTCCACAAAGGACCTGTTTTCACGCAGTTCCTGCTGACGGATGAGATCAACCGGATGCCTCCGCGGACGCAGGCGGCGTTGCTGGAATCGATGGAAGAGCGACAGGTGACGGCAGACGGCGAGCGGCATGCGCTGGACGCGTTCTTTACGGTGTTTGCGACGCAAAATCCGGTCGAATTCGAGGGCACCTACCCGCTTCCTGAAGCGCAATTAGATCGCTTTTTGCTGAAAATAAGGGTCTCTTATCCGGAGTTGGCGGACGAACGGACGGTGCTCGAACGGCACCATGCGGCGACCGAGGGAGCGGGGCTGGCGGAGACGCCGCTGGAGAGCGTGCCGTTCGGTCTGCTGGCGGAGGCACGGCGGGAGATCCGGGCGGTGCGGGTGGAGCCGGCGATCTTCGAGTACCTGCTGGCGGTGGTTCGGAGGACGCGGGAGTGGCCGGCGATTGCGCTGGGGGCGAGTCCGCGGGCGAGCACTTCCCTGCTGCTGGTGGCCAAGGGAATGGCGGCGCGCGAGGGGCGGGACTTTGTGGTTCCGGACGATGTGAAGGAAGCGGCGCTGCCGGTGCTGCGGCATCGGCTGGTTCTGCGACCGGAGGCGGAGCTGGAGGGGATGGATGCGGACCGGGTGGTGAGCGAGGTGCTGGCGGCGACGGCTGTGCCGAAGTAGCCGGGGCTTGACCTTGCTGGCTAGACCTGGCCGGCTAGGCCGGGCCGACGAGGCTGCGGGACTGGGGGGCGGAGCGGGTGAAGCCCTGGCGGATGAGGAGGAGGCCCAGGGCGATCAGGAGGGGGCCGGAGGCGAGGAAGACGAGGTCCCAGAGGAGGTGGTTGCCGTTCTGGTAGACGTGATGCAGCTGGAGGATCTGATGGTCCATGAGGCCTTCGATGAGGTTGAAGAGGCCCCAGCCAAGGGCCATGGCTCCCGAGAGGGCGCGGCCGGAGAGGATGGCGCCGGGGCGCTTGACGGCTTGCCAGAGGAGAAGAAGGCCAAGGGCGACACAGGTCCAGGTGAAGGCATGGAAGAGGCCGTCCCAGAACATGTTGATCTGCTCGTGGACGAGGGTGTCGCGGAGGACGCGGTTAGAAAGCATGTTGTGGAGCTGAAGGATCTGGTGAAAGAGGATGCCGTCGACGAAGCCGCCCATGCCGATGCCGAGAAGGGTGCCGGCGGTGACGAGGGGGCGGGTGGCGGATTTGGGGATCATGGGGCGGGGCTCGGTGGGGTTAGACGATGGCGGGTTGTGCGGGCTCGGGCTGTGCGGGCTGGGGCTCGGATGGCATGTCAGGACCAGGCCAAGCGAGGTCGGGCATGCTGTAATGCACCGCGAGGACGGCAAAGGCGAGCAGGGGGATGGGAAGGGCGACCAGGAGCGCGGTGCTGAGGAAGTGGTCCGCGATGCCGGAGCGGACGGCGTGGCCGGTCTGGGAGTCGCAGACCGTGCAGGCGTGGGCAGCGGATGGGAGCAGGAGCGGAAGCAGACGATAAAGGCGCATGCGGATGGCTCGGGAGGGTGGTGCCCGGGGAACGTGCGCTCGGGACGAGATGGTGTTTGGAGCGGGAAAGGCGGGTGGCGGTTGTTCGACAGGAGCGTACGGGTGAGCGAAAGACTACGGCATCGGAGTATGGCGGCAAGCGGACCGATAACGCTTGCGTTAGCGGCGGGCTTACTGGTGGGGTGTGCCTCGGGTGGAGCAGGAGGGACGATGACCTCAGGGCCGTTGCCGGATGTGACCGGGAACTGGCAGATTCAGTCCGGGCCGGGGTTGCAGAGTGCGGAGAGGGGAGTGGTGCTGCTGGGAGCGCTGCAGAGCTCAGGCAAGACGGTGAGTGGAACGTTTCGGTTCGCTGATCTGGTACAGCCGTTCGCCTGCGGATTGCTGCAGGTGGTTGCGGTCTCCGGGAGCGTCGATGCGAATCGCAATTTGACGCTTGTGTCTGCCGGGCTGCCGGACGGGGGTGTTCTCAAGGCGAGGCTGGCGGTCCCGACTGCGCCGACCACGTTTGCCTCGGGCACGATTGAAGTCGATGGCGGGGGAGGATGTGCGGTTGCGAGCCAGCCGGCCATTGGGGTGGAGATCCCTCCGGCCACGGGAACGTATGGGGGAGCGTTGACGACGGGCACACTGGTGACGCCGGGCGCGGCAGCGGGGACCGCAACGCTGACGTTGATTCAAACCACGGTACCGGCCGGTGATGGGCAGTTTCCGGTGACCGGCACGTTGGCGTATACGGTGGGCAGTTGCACGGGGACGGTCACCGTGAGCGGGAACGCCAGTGGTGTCGATTTGGATCTAGTGTCGGATCCGACGCCCTCGCTCGCGATGGGAAGCGTGTATGCCACGCTGCACGGAACGCTGACGCCGACAGCAGCGCACGTTAGCCTGACGACTCTGAAGATCGATCCGAGTCCGTGCTCTTCGGACGTGACCACGAGTTCGTGGTTCACGGGAACGCTGACACGGCAATGACGAGGCGGTGGAGTTGAAATGCAGACGCTGATTCCGGAGAGTGCGCGGGGGGTGGCCCGGCCTGTGGGGAGGATGGGGCGGTGGGCCGGGTTTGGGCTGACGGCGCGGGCGCTGCTGCTGTTCTGTGCGGGGCTGGTGCTGGCGGTGCCGGCGTTCTGGGCTCCGCGGCGGATCGGGTTCATGCTGGGGTGGGATCTGCTGCTGTTGGGGCTGTGTGTGGCGGAGGCTGTGCGGCTTCCCCGCCCTGAGGCGATCGCGGTGCGGCGGACGTTTCTGGACTCTCCGCAGCTGGGGCAGCCGACGCGGGTGGAGGTGGCGGTGCGGGTGGAGGCCGATACGGTGCTGGAGGTGCGGGTGGTGGATGATCTGCATCCGGCGCTGGTGGCGCAGCCGGCGGTGCAGCAGGTGGAGGCGTTTCCGCGGGAGGAGGCGGTGGCGCAGCAGACGATCTGGCCGGCGGAGCGTGGTGACTATGCGCTGGGGCGGGTGTATCTGCGGTATCGCGGGGCGCTGGGGCTGGTGGAGCGGTGGGCGGCGGCGGAGCCGAGGGTTGAGCGTGCGGACGGGCCCAGGAAATGGGCGGGGGTAGAAGCAGGTTCCTCGGCTGCGCCTCGGAATGACGGACAGAACGGCAACGGCAGGGAAAGCGGCACAGGCAAGGAGGAGGGTGAGGGCGACGGCGGTGGGGCGGGTGAAGCCGGGGGGTGGGCTGGGGGGCAGCGGGTGCGGGTGTTTCCGGCGCATGAGGATAGCCGGGGGCGGGCGGCGTTTTTTCTCCTGCGGGCGCGGCAGATTGAGCAGCAGCGGAGGAAGCTGCAGCTGCGAGGGGCGGGGAGGGAGTTTGAGAGTCTGCGGGATTATCAGCAGGGGGATGAGCTGCGGAATGTGAGCTGGACGGCGACGGCTCGGCGGGGGAAGCTGGTGGCGCGGCAGTTTACAGCGGAGCGCTCGCAGCAGGTGTGGGCCGTGGTGGATGCGGGGCGGCTTTCTCGGACGGCGTTTGAGTTGCGGCGTGGGGAGCCGGAGGTGGTGGGGGAGACGGTGCTGGAGCGCGACCGGGCACACCGGATGTCGGTGACGCAGCTGGACCAGGCGGCGACGGCAGCGGTGATGCTGGCGCAGGTGGTGGGCGGCTCGGGCGACAAGTTCGGGCTGATGGCGTATGGGCGCGAGGTGCGGCAGGTGCTGCCGCCGGGGGCGGGTGTGGGGCATACGCGGATGCTGCTGGATCTGCTGAGCCAGACGAGGGCGGAGGCAGCGGAGGCGGACCACCTGAACGCGGTGGCGAAGCTGAAGACGCTGCAGCGGCGGCGCGGGCTGATGGTGTGGATTACGGAGCTGGTGGATGCGGCGGGGACTCCGGAGCTGGTGACGGCGGCCAGTGAACTGGTGCGGGCGCACCTGGTGGTGCTGGTGCTGCTGAAGCATCCGGAGCTGGAGGCGCTGGCGGCACGTGTACCCCGAACCGAGGAGGAGATGTTCCGGTCGGCGGCGGCGGTGGAGATGCTGGAGCGGCGGCGGGATACCGTGGCGAAGCTGGAGCGGAAGGGAGTACTGATTGTGGAGACGACGGCCGAGGAGATTGGGGTGCGCGCGGTGAGTGAGTATCTGGAGGTGAAGGCGCGCGGGCTGTTGTAAAGGGGCTGGTAGCAGGTGGTCGTGTAGTTGATTCGTGGCGGCGAGGTGATCGCTGGACCTGCCCGCGGTGGTTAGGCTGGTGGCTCGTGGTTGTGCTCAGCCTTGTTTATGTACACGCGCGAGGACTTCGTCGGCATGACCTTCGGGCCTTACGTTTTCGAAGACATGGAGGAGCTTGCGGTCGGGCCCGATCAGGAGGGTGGTGCGGGCGACGCCGGTGACGGGTTTGCCGTACATCTTCTTCTCGCGCAGGAGGTCGAAGCGCTTGATGAGCAGCATGTCGGCGTCGGCCAAGAGGGGATAGTTCAGGTTGTACTTTTCGGCGAACTTCTTCTGGGCGCGGACGGTGTCGCGGGAAATCCCGAGGACGATGACGCCAGCCTTCTTGAGCTTGGCGAAGCCGTCGCGAAAGCCGCAGGCCTCGATGGTGCAGCCCGGGGTGTCGGCGCGGGGGTAGAAGAAGAGGACGACGGGGGAGCCGGCGAACTGGGAGAGGGTGACGGGGTGGCCATCCTGGTCGGGGAGGGTGAAGTCTTCGACGAGATCGCCGGGCTGCGGCAGCGGCATGCGTAGGGTGCTCCTTCGTGAAGCAGGATAGCGTGCGCGAGGCGTGCAAACGAAGAGGCCACCACGGTGAGGTGGCGGCCTCCTGGACTCGAAGCGAATGAGGTTAGACGAGGACGGGTTGGGAGGCCTCTGCGGGGATCTCCTGGTCGGTGGAGGCGATGGAGCTGGCCAGTGGGAAGTAGGCGTTGGCGACGTACTGGCCGAGCATGCGATGGGTGTTGAAGAAGGTGCCGTTCATCGCGATGCAGTGCTGGCGGAGGCGCGCCCAGGCGTGCTTGTCGGCGAAGAGCGGAGCGACGGTGTGCTCGAGCTTGGTGTAGAGCAGCTCGGCCTCCTGCAGCTCGTCGTCGCAGTCTTCGACGGCCCAGCCGGTGATGCTTTCGGCGCAGCCCTCGATCCACCAGCCGTCCAGCACGGAGAGTGACGGAACGCCGTTGAGGGCGGCCTTCATGCCGGAGGTGCCGGAGGCCTCGTAGGGACGGCGGGGGGTGTTGAGCCAGACGTCGACGCCATTGGTGAGCTGCTCACCGAGGTCCCAGTCGTAGTTCTCGAGGTAGACGACGCGGAGCTTGGAGCCCTGAAGCTGGGCGGCGGCAGCGAAGACTTCCCGGATAAGGGCCTTGCCGGCGTTGTCGGCGGGGTGAGCCTTGCCGGCGTAGAGGACCTGAAGGCCGCCGATGCGCTCCGCAATTTGCTTGAAACGCTCGATGTCCTGGAAGAGCAGCGTGGCGCGCTTATAAGTGGCAACGCGACGGGCGAAGCCGAGGGTGAGGATGTCGGGGTTGAGCTCAATGCCGGTGCGCTGCTTCACTGTGTCAAAGAGACGCTGCTTGCTGACGGCGTGCGTGGCTGCGATGGTCTCTGGAGCGATGCCGTAGACGGAGCGAAGGTACTGGTTGTCGTGCCGCCAGGAGGGGATCTCCTTATCGAAGAGCTGCTGGAAGGGCTGGGAGAGCCAGGTGGCCGCGTGGACGCCGTTGGTGATGGCGTGCACGGTGTACTCGGGGAACATGCCCTGGGAGACCTTGCCGTGCTGCATGGCGACGCCGTTCACGTAACGCGAGAAGCGGAGGGCGAGATAGGTCATGTTGAGCAGGCCGTTGTGCAGGGCGCCGAAGCGCTCGATGCAGGAGGCGCGCTCGTGGCCGAGGACGGAGTACATCTGGTCGAGGCCGAACTGGTCGTGACCGGCGGGGACGGGCGTGTGGGTGGTGAAGACGCAGGTCTTCTGGATGGCCGCGGCGTCGGCGTCAGA
>DATLMQ010000081.1:0-7324 GCA_035537215.1 Acidobacteriaceae bacterium | reverse complement strand
GAGGCGTCGCGGAGGGGAACGCCCTGGAGACGCTCTTCGAGGAGGCCGATGGTAAGCAGAGCGGCGTGGCCCTCATTCATGTGGCAGACCTCGGGCTTACAGCCGAGGGCGTGCAGCAGGTAGGTGCCGCCGAGACCGAGGACCGCCTCCTGACAAAGGCGATAGTAGGTGTCGCCACCGTAGAGGTGGTCGGTGAGGGTGCGGTCGAAGGGATCGTTGCCCTCAACGTCGGTGTCGAGCAGGAAGACGGGGATGACGTGGCCGGTGACGCCGACGACGTCGTAACGCCAGGCACGCACGGTGACCTCGCGACCCTGCATGGAGACGATGACGGTCTGTTGGGCAGCGGGAAGGGTTTCCGGCGACCAGCGGACGTCGGATTCGGTCTGCTGGCCGTTGGGGTCGAGGTGCTGCTCGAAGTAGCCTCGGCGATGTGCGAGCGAGACGGCGACCAGAGAGACACCGGTGTCGGCTGCTGAGCGCAGAGTGTCGCCGGCGAGCATGCCGAGCCCACCGGAGTAGGTGGGCAGATCTTTGCTGAGCGCGATCTCCATCGAGAAGTACGCGATCTTACGATCGGTGATATTGAAGGAGGAAGGGATACTACCAGTGGCCGAAGCTTTCGGGAGACTCATGCGAGGAACGGGTCCGTTTCTCCGGCAGAGAGGCGACGGGCTCTGGCGGTGTTGATGCTGGATTCTTGAGTAAGACGCTGTTTTGGCCGAAAGCGGTAACGTAGTCGCACGTTGCCTGTGTTCGCAGGGTAACAATACGGAGAGGCCGCGACATCCCCAACGTAAGTTGCAGGTACCCACGCTGAGAGTGGGATCCGCCGTGGACGGGCGTAAGTTCTGATAACTCAACGAGTGGCGAAGCCGAATTTCATGGCAAGGCCCAGAACCACGGCGAATACCAGGGCCGCGGTGGCGGTGATGGCCGCCATGGAAAGCCGACGCCTGATACCCCCCAGGATCAGGAGCAGCGTGTATAGGAGCAACATCAACAGTGGACCGTCAAGAACAAAGTAGCGGGCGGGGTTGACGTCGATGGACCAGAGCGGGAGGAGATGGAAGACGGGCAAGAAGGAGCCTATGAAGAAGAGCGCCAGGAAGAGAACGGTTTCTCCCAGGATCACAACGGCACGCTTCATGCAGGTTCCTTTCGATGGCGGAGCTTTCCCGGAGCGGCGAGTAGAGATGAGCCGTGGTGCGAAGACGATGGGCCGGGACTTAGGACAAGTTTAGCGCAGTGGGACCGGTGGGGCCGGGTTAGCGGTGAAGCCGGGTTAGTGGATGGAGGCTTCGAAGGCGGCGAACCGGCGTTCGAGCTCGAACTGCTGCGCGGCCTTTTCGCTGGAGTCGAGAAGCGCCTTGCACGGGCCGGAGGGCGCCGTGGCTGCGGCTATGACAGCGGCGCAGGCGGGCTTGCGATGGGCATAGTCGTCCGGGGCGGCGAAGAGGCTTTCGCCGGGAAGGAAGCTGTGGGCGAGAGCGCTGCGGGCGGAGGACTTGAGATCGGCGTAGGTGAGGTTCTGCTCGGTGACGGCGCGGACGTATTCGTGGGTGAGATCGATGCGGGAGACGCCTTCGTCGTCGGTGGAGAGGGCGAAGGGAACATGCGCGGCGCGGTAGGCGGAGAGGGGATGATCGCTGCCCTTGATGCCGAGGATGACGTCGTTGGAGGTGAGGTTGACCTCCACGGCGACGTGGCGCTGCTCCATCTCCTTGAGGAGCTCGGAGGGCTTGTCTTCGTAGAGGACGTCGACGCCGTGGCCGATGCGTTCGGCGTGGCCAAGCTCGACGGCTTCGCGGATGTGGAAGGTGATGCCGGCGGGTGGCACGAGACCGGGGGCGAGCTCGCCAGCGTGGAGCGAAATGTGGACCTTGGGATAGGCGGAATGGAGGAAGTCGAGCATGAGCATCTGGAGGTGGTAGTCCGCCATGCTGATGCGGCCGTCCTCGGGCATGACGAAGTTGAGGCCGACGACGTCCGGGTGGCCGGAGTCGAGGGCTGCCTGGGCGACTTCAAAGCCGAGGAGGGTCTGGGCGAAGACCTGCTGGGGCGGGAAGCCGCGCAGGATCTGAAAGAGAGTGCGGATGACGATGCGGCAGGCAGGCGAGGCACCCTGCGGTTCACCGCAGTGCTCGATCCGGTGGCGCTCGGCTTCGGCATCTTCCAGCTGCTTGTGGTCGGTGGCGATCTCGTCGCGGAGGCCGGCGGCGAGGAGCTGCTGGCGGAGGTCGGCAAGGACGGTCCTGTAGTTCTCGTTGTCCACGCTGGCAGGCCAACCGAGGCGATAGCCCAGCGCGGCGGCATGCGAGAAGGAGGGCGTCTGCATGATTTCGAGATACTGCTCGTTCTGCGCGGCGGCGCGGGTGGCGACCTCGTCGAGCCACTCTTCGGAATGGTCGCGGAGGCCGCGGAAGCGGTCGAAGGTGACGAAGAACTGGTCGTGGCCGTTGATGCCCTGGGAGGGGACGTAGGCGCGCATGGAGAGGCTGTCGACGAGGGCGTCGTAGAGCGGCTGGCGGGAGAGGGCATCCGCCGCGGGTACCTGGCCGGAGGCGCAGGCGATCGGTTTGTCGGAGGAGCTTCCCGGGGCGGGGGGTTTGGCCGAGGGAACGAGCTGGAGAGCGTTCTGGCCTTCGGGGACGGCGGGGGTCCCGGGGTTGACGGGCGCCACGCAGAGGCCGTCGTGGGCGGCGTCGGCGATAAAGGTTTCAGCGTAGATGGCGCCGGAGAGATGCATGTGGAGCTCGCCGCCCTTGGGGAAGGGCTTGAGGAAGGCGTAGAGCTGGGGAGCGCCCTGCTTCTTCGCCGCCTGCAGGAGATGCTCGGCGCGCAGCTCTGCGGGTGTGAGCGTGGGGCGGGTCTGTGCGGCCAGGGAAGAGGCGAAGAGGAGGGTGGCGGCGAGGAGCGAGTGCAGCGGGCGGCGGAGCATGAGAGGGCACCTCGGACGCGGCGCGGGCCGCGGACGTTCAGCTACAGAGGGTGTGTTCTCCGCATGATACGTGGGCGGCGTGCGAGATCCGGACAGGCCGGCGGCCGGAATCCGGCCGGGCAGCGGAGGGGAGTTTGGCGCATCGGGGACGGGTTGCTATACTGGCGCTCGACGTCTCTGAGAGGCTGCGCACGGAATCGCAGCGGCCGTTCCCTTCCCCACACAGGCAGGCGAAAAGTCAGAACGCAGATGCCAACGGGCGCACTCCGCCGTCCGTGGCGTGTTGTGAGCGCGGAGGCCAGGTAGCTCAGTGGTAGAGCGCGGCCCTGAAAAGGCCGGCGTCGGCGGTTCGATCCCGTCCCTGGCCACCACCTTCGGGTGTGGTTCCCTTCCCAGAACTCAGTGGTCTTCTCTGTTTCGCGTGGTTCTGCGCGGAAAGCGCATGCTGTGGCTCTGCTCGAGCCACTGGTGGGCTATGGTGCAGGCACACGCACACAGATTTCTGCTCACGTCCCTTCAGTCCATCTGACCTGTTTGCGCGTGGGGGTCAGGAGATGCCGAGGCCGGCTTCCTTTCCAAGTAGCGTGTTTTGTTCTGTTTACCTGCTTTATAGGGTGAGGATGGGGGTTCTGCGGAAGTTGTGGCGGTGGAGCGAGGGAAATCGTGAGGCGAAGATGAAAAAAGAGCGGTATCGGGGCAGACCCGCATTTGATTTTGTGCCGTGGCGGCAAATAAGTCGCTGGGGGTGATGGAGTTACGGCGAAGAACGAAAGTTCGGTTACTTCCTCACGGCCGCAAAAAAAATCGGTGACATAGATGCACGTCCTGTAGTACCAATGGGGGGCGCACTTCCTCCGCGCGCTCCGTTTTTGCAAAAAAACAACAGCGAAATGATGCGCAATAAGGTGCTTTTAAGCGCATTTAAGGGTGTTTTGACGATGTTTAATCTGCACGGCAGGCGGGCTGTGGTTCTCGGGGGGACCTCGGGGATCGGATACGGGATCGCGCTGGCGCTGGCGGAGGCCGGCGCGGATGTGGTGGCGTCCTCGCGGCGGGAGGATGCGGTGGAGGCGACGGCGGCGGCGATCGAGGAGCGCGGGCGGAAGACGCTGCGGGCGACCTCGGATGTGGGGGACCGGGGGTCGCTGGAGGCGCTGCGGGAGAGGGTGGAGAAGGAGCTGGGGCCGGCCGAGATCCTGTTCAACTGCGCGGGGATGACCAAACGGGTGCCGACGCTGGAGTGCAGCGAGGAGCTGTGGAGCGAGATCATGGAGACGAACCTGACGGGAACGCTGCGCAGCTGCCAGGTGTTCGGGCGCGGGATGGTGGAGCGCGGCTACGGACGGATTGTGAACATCGCCTCGCTGGCGACGTTTGTGGCGTTCATGGAGGTGGCACCCTATGGCGCCAGCAAGGCTGCCGTGGGCGCGTTGACGAAGTCGCTGGCGGTGGAGTGGGCGCGGCATGGGGTGACGGTGAATGCGATTGCGCCGGGGATCTTTCCGACCGCGCTGAACAGCTCCATTCTGGATTCCCCGCGGGGCAAGGAGCTGATGATGCGGACGCCGATGGGGAGGTTCGGGAAGGTGGAGGAGCTGGCCGGAGCAGCAGTGTACCTGGCCTCCGACGAGGCGAGTTTTGTGACGGGCGAGATCCTGGTGGTGGATGGCGGGATGCTGGCCAGCGGGGTGAACCAGTGAGCCAGCCGGTGGTGGGATCGAACGGGCACAACAGCCGGAGGATCGACCTGGCGTATGCGCGGCTGGCTTCCAGCGAGATGGCGCGGGACATCAACCGCGACATTGTGCTGGAGCTGATTCGAGGGAACCAGCCGGTGGGGCGCGCGGAGCTGGCGCGGCTTTCCGGGCTGCAGCCGAGCACGGTGTCGTCGATTGTGGAGCAGCTGCTGGAGGAGGGGTGGATCCACGAGGGGGCAGCGGCGCGGAGGCCGAGAGGACGGCGGCCGACGATGCTGACGCTGAACGACGGGCTGGT
Organism: Acidobacteriaceae bacterium; assembly: GCA_035537215.1. Lineage (GTDB taxonomy): Bacteria > Acidobacteriota > Terriglobia > Terriglobales > Acidobacteriaceae > Granulicella. Next base: position 2,388 of record DATLMQ010000081.1, on the reverse strand, counting down.
GACTCTGGTGGCGGACCTGCGGCCGGGGCAGGCGATTCTGGCGGTGGTGGACCTGAACGGGAGGTTTCTGGCGCGGGAGTCCGTGCCGCTGGCCAGCGATGCGGAGCGGGCGACGGTGAAGATCGCCGAGACGATGGAGGCGATGCGCCGGCAGCACCCGGACAAGAACTTCGAGGGTGTGGGGATCAGCGTGCCGGGGCGGGTGAATCCGGAGACGCAACGGATCATCCTGGCACCGAACCTGCACTGGGCGGACTTTGACGTGAAGAAGATGCTGAGCGATCGGCTGGGGCTGCAGGTGGAGCTGGAGAATGCGGCCAATGCGTGCCTGTTGAGCGAGCTGTGGTTCGGACGCATGGATGGGGTGCGCAATGCGGTGCTGATTACGGTGTCGGAAGGTGTGGGATCGGCGATTCTGGCGAACGGGCAAATCCTGTCCGGGCGGAGCGGGATGGCGGGCGAGTTCGGGCATATTCCGATCGATCCGAATGGACCGATGTGCGGGTGCGGACAGCGCGGGTGCTGGGAGACGTTTGCCAGCAGCAAGGCGGCGTTGCGGTACTACGAAGAGCTGAAGCCGGAGCACAAGGCGACACGGATCCAGGATCTGCTGAAGCTGAGTGAAGAGGGCGATGCCAAGGCGATCGAGGCGCTGGAGAAGCAGGCGCGAGCGCTGGGGCGGGGGCTGCGGCTGGTGACGGCGGCGCTGTCGCCGGAGGTGGTGCTGGTGATCGGGGATGTGACCTCGTCGTGGGCGAGGCTGGCGCCGATTGTGGAGGGGGAGATGGCGGCGACGATGCTGGCGGGGACGCCACCGCGGCTGGCGGCTGCCTCGGATGGCGAGCTGGCGCGGCTGCGGGGTGCGGCGGCTCTGGTGCTGCAGCGGCACTCGGGATATTACCGGTCGACGCATGCGACGCAGGCTCCGCCACGGAACGGCGCAGTGGCGTAGAGTTCGAAGGATCGATGTTGACAGTGGCGAGTGGGAACCGATAACTTTCGACTCGCCAAAAAATCATTTCCGCGCGGCCGCTGTTCGGTGCCGACGGTGCGGATCATCTTGAGGAGACCGGGTCATGGGACGTGCGGAGCTGAGGCGGAGGTGGGTGGCGGGCGTGTTGATGCTGGCCGGTGCGGTGGGTGTGGGTGGGGCGCAGAAGCCGCTGCCGTACCTGGATCCCTCGCTGCCGAAGGAGCAGCGTGCCGCCGACCTGGTGGGGCGGATGACGCTGGAGGAGAAAGTCGGGCAGATGGGGAATGCGGCGCTGGCAATTCCGCGGCTGAATGTGCCGGCGTACGACTACTGGAACGAGGCGCTGCACGGGGTGGCGCGGTCGGGCTACGCGACGATGTTTCCGCAGGCCGTGGGCATGGCGGCGACCTGGGACGAGCCGCTGTTGAAGAGCATCGGGGATGTGATTTCGACCGAGGCGCGGGCGAAGAACACCGAGGCGCTGCGGCAAGGGAACCACAACATTTATTACGGGCTGACGTTCTGGTCGCCGAACATCAACATCTTCCGCGATCCGCGGTGGGGACGGGGGCAGGAGACGTACGGCGAGGATCCGTTTCTGACGGCGCGGCTGGGTGTGAACTTCATTGAAGGGCTGCAGGGAACGAACCCGAACTACTTCAAAGTGGTGGCGACGCCGAAGCACTTTGCGGTGCACTCGGGGCCGGAGAATGTGCGGCACAAGTTCGATGTGGACCCGTCCAAGCATGACCTGTGGGACACGTATCTGCCGCAGTTCCGCGCGGCGATTGTAGAGGGCAAGGCGGACTCGATCATGTGCGCGTACAACCGCGTGTATGGCAAGCCGGCGTGCGGAAGCGACCTGCTGCTGAAGGAGGTTCTGCGCGGCGACTGGAAGTTCCAGGGGTTTGTGACGTCGGATTGCGGGGCGATCGACGACTTCTTCAAGGCCAATACTCATCAGACGGAGCCGGACGCGGAGCATGCGGCGGCGGCGGGCCTGCTGGCGGGGACGGATACGAACTGCGGGTCGACGTACGGCAAGCTGGGCGATGCGGTGAAGGCAGGGCTGATCAAGGAGTCGGACATTGATGTGAGCCTGCGGCGGCTGTTCCTGGCGCGGATGCAGCTGGGGCTATTCGATCCGCCGAGCATGGTGCCGTATACGAAGATCCCGTTCAGCGCGGTGAGTGCGCCGGAGAATGCGGCGGTGGCGAAGAGGGCGGCGGAGGAGTCGATCGTTCTGCTGAAGAACGACGGCGTTCTGCCGCTGGCGGCGGGCAAGTACAAGACGGTGGCGGTGATCGGGCCGAATGCGGCGTCGCTGGCCTCGCTGGAGGGAAATTACAACGGCGTGGCGCATGATCCGGCGATGCCGGTGGATGCGATGCGGGCGACGCTGGGCGGGGCGAAGG
>DATLMQ010000080.1:0-6710 GCA_035537215.1 Acidobacteriaceae bacterium | reverse complement strand
TTAGCCCTTCGCGCAGAGTTGCTTTTGGGTGCCAAAACATGCACCCAAGGCACGATTTTGGCACGTTATTCTGTACCTCATGCCGCCTTTGCAGACGTCCAGTTTCAGGGAGCCCGCTTGAACCCCCGTTCCCTTCGCCGCTGGCTGTACGCGCTGCTCATCCTGATTCTGCCGGTGGCGTGGCTTTCCGGGCAGTACGACCGTTACATCATCGACGGCGACGCGGTGGCTTACATGGACATCGCGGACCTGCTGCATGCGCACCGCTGGGCCGGGGCGGTGAACGGGTACTGGCATCCGCTGTATCCCTCGCTGCTGGCGGGGGCGCAGGTGGTGTTCCACACGACGCGGTGGAATGAGCTGGGCGCGTACTACGTGGTGAACTATCTGATCTTCGGGCTGCAGATTGTGGCGATGCTGCTGTTTGTCGCGGCTCTGGAGCGGCTGCGGCGAAGGATGGTGGGCGGGGAGCACGATTCCGGGGAACACGCTTCCCTGCTCTCGCGCGAGGCGTTGGGGCTGCTGGGCGTGACGCTGGTGGTGATTGCGGCCCAGCGGGAATTGTCGATGGGCAAGATCCGGCCGGATGCCCTGCTGCAGGGGCTGATGCTGCTGGCGTTCGCGATGCTGCTGCAGGCGTTGGCCACCGAAAGCCTGGTGTATGCGCCGCTGATGGGGCTGTTCTTCGGGCTGGCGTACCTGACGAAGTCGTTTGCGTTCCTGGTGGCGCTGCTGAGTATCGGGGCAATGATGGTGTTTCAGGCGTGGCTGCAGCGGCGGAAGCTGCCGCGCGTGGTGATCGGAGGGGCGCTGGCCTGCGTGGTGTTTGCGGTGGTGGCGGGACCGTATATGGCGGCGCTCTCAAAGCAGAAGGGGAGGTTCGACTTTGGGGACTCGGGCGCGCTGAACTATGCGTGGTACTCGGGTGGCGTGGAGAAGATGCACCTGGAGCCGTGGATGACCAAGAGCTTCGGGCCGGCGACGGTGAAGCTGGTGCATCCGGAGCGGCAGCTGCTGGCGCAGCCGGGGGTGTACAGCTATCGAGCGGAGCCGTACGGGACGTACCCGGACTGGTTCGATACGACGTTCTTCAATGAGCGGATTGTGCCGAAGACGAACTGGCCGGTGCTGGTGCGGCGGGATGCGCGAAATGTGGTGCTGGTGGTGCGGTACCTGTTTGATCATCCGGAGGCCTGGGTGCTGCTGATCGTGCTGCTGCTGGGCGGGGCGCGGGTGCGGTTCGGGCAGTGGAGGCAAGAGGGCTTCTGGCTGCCGATGATGCTGCTGGGCGGGGCGATGTGGGTGGTCTATGGCGTGGTGAACATCGAGCAGCGGTATGTGACGCTGGCGTACCTGGTGATGGTGATTCCGGTGTTTGCGATGCTGTGGGTGCGGGATGCGGATGCAGGTGGGGATGTGAAGGAGCGGGGTCTGCGGCCGCGTACGGCGGCGACGGGCGCGGTGGTGCTGCTGGCGCTGCTGGCGGCCGGCGAGAGTCTGCGGATGGCGCTGGAAGAGCGGCGGCAGGAGACGTCGATGCCGCATCCCTGGTACGACGGGCAGATGTTTGGCGCGGCGGCGGGGCTGCAGGCGATGGGCGTGCGGCCAGGAGATGAGATTGCGTGCATGGGGGCGATGGCGTGCCTGAACCAGAACTACTGGGCGCGGCTGGCGGGGGTGCGGATCCTGACGGAGATCTATAACCCGAATCCGCACCTGTTTGAGCAATGGGCGGGACTGCCGAACCGCGAACAGGTGCTGGGAGTGGTGCGAAACGAGGGCGCGAAGGTGCTGGTGGCGCAGTTCGATCCGGGGGCGGTGAGCGCCGGGCCGGGGGCTGGCGAGGGATGGGTGCGGTTGGGCGAAACTCAGTTGTATGCCCTTCCGCTGGGCTCGCAGGCTACTCTGGTGGAGGGCGCGCGGACGACGAGTACGACGCCGGCGGCGCTGCCGTGGACGACGATGCGAGAGGGAGGGCCATGAGCTCTGGAAACGAAGCGGCCGCGATGACGGCGGAGGCTCCGCTGGAGCTGACAGTGGTAATGCCGTGCCTGAACGAGGCGGAGACGCTGGCGGTGTGCGTGGACAAGGCCATGGCTGCGCTGCGCGAGAACGGGATCGACGGTGAGGTGGTGGTTGCCGATAACGGATCGACCGACGGGTCGCAGGCGATTGCGGCGGAGCATGGGGCGCGGGTGGTGGCGGTGCCTGTGCGCGGATATGGGGCGGCGCTGAATGCGGGGATTACGGCCGCGCGGGGCCGGTATGTGCTGATGGCGGACGCGGACGACAGCTATGAATTCGCGCACATCCCTCGGTTTTTGAATGAGTTACGGAACGGAGCGGAGCTTGTGATGGGCAACCGGTTCCGGGGTGGGATCGGGCCGAAGGCGATGCCTCCGCTGCACCGATACCTGGGCAATCCGGTGCTCAGCATGCTCGGAAGAGTGCTGTTTAAAGCGCCTATTGGCGACTTTCATTGCGGAATTAGAGCGTTTTCGCGCGATTCGTACGCACGTCTGGATCTGCGGACGACGGGGATGGAGTTCGCCAGCGAGATGGTGGTAAAGGCGTCGCTGCTGGGCCAGCGGATTGTGGAGGTGCCGACGACGCTGAAGAAGGATGGGCGGAGCCGGCCGCCGCACCTGAAGACGTGGCGGGACGGATGGAGGCACCTGCGGTTTCTGCTGATGTACTCGCCGCGGTGGCTGTTTCTGTTTCCGGGACTGGCGCTGATGATTGTGGGGTTGGGGCTGGTCGGATGGCTGTTGCCGGCGGAGCGTCCGCTGGGACATGTGAACCTCGGGGTGGACACGCTGGCGTATGCGGCGGCGGCGGTGCTGCTGGGGTTCCAATTGGTGTTCTTCGGGATTGCGGCGAAGGTGTTCGCGACGACCGAAGGGCTGCTGCCGGAGGACCCGAGCTTTGAGCGGTGGTTCCGGTACATCACGCTGGAGACGGGGCTGATTGCGGGGGTGCTGCTGGTGCTGGTGGGGCTGGGGATCGCGATCTCGTCGGTGTTGGGCTGGGCGCATACGGGGTATGGGTCGCTGCCGCCGGTGGAGATGATGCGGCGGACGCTGCCGGCGATGCTGTGCCTGATGCTGGGGACGGAGATCTGTTTTGCGAGCTTCTTCCTGAGTTTGCTGGGGCTGCGGCGACGGTAGGGCGGCTGCAGCAGTTACGAAAGTTCTGAGGAGTTCGCCGCGGGCGGCTGTATTCTTGCCCGGTCGCGTGCCGCTGCGGAAGGGGCGCGCCCGGGAGGAAGCAATGGCTCAACCGTATCGGAAGCCGTCGGCCGCGTTTGTGGGGGCCTCGTGGTTTGCGCTGGTGGCAGGGGCGCTGACGTTCTGCATCGGGCTGTGGAACTCGGAGATGGCGCTGAGCACGAAGGCGCTGTTCTTTACGCTGCTGATGTACGGGTTGTTCTCGGCGGTGAGTGTGCAGAAGAGCGTGCGCGACCGGCTGGATGGTATCCCCGTGACGAACATCTACTACGGGCTGAGCTGGGTTTCGATCATGCTGTGCATGCTGCTGACGGCTGTGGGGCTGTGGAATGCGGCGCTGACGCTGGCCGAGAAGGGCTTCTATGCGATGGCGTACATGCTGAGCCTGTTTGCGGCGATCACCGTGCAGAAGAATACGCGGGACAGTGTGGGTGCGGAGAGCGTGAGTTACGAGGGCGGGGGCGAGGCAGACCTGGTCCGCTAGTTGTTGGTGGGGTGGGCCGGGAGTGTGGGCTGGTTCGGCGTGGGGAATACGGGGGTCTCTCCACTGCGGCGCTGCGCGCCTCCGGTCGAGATGACGACCTGGCATACAAACCTGCCCGAGAACAGAAAAGGCGCCCGGAACAGGAAGGCCGCCCGGAGTGGGCGGCCTTCGGTATCTCTGAGTGGGTGTTGGTTAGACTTTGGCTAGCTCGGAGACGCGCTGGATTTAGACGCGCGTCAGCTCCGCGACGCGCTTGGCGAGAAGCTTTTCCAGGTCTTCGAGGGCCTTGGAGAAGCCGTCGATGCCTTCCTTCAGCTTGTCGTGGGCCATGCGGTTTTCGGCGTGCATCTTGTCGAAGGTGGCCTTGTCGACGTCGATTCTCTGGATGTTGAGGCTCTTGGCGTTGTTGGGATCGAGCTTGCGGGGGAGCTCGCCTTCGGTGGTCTGGAGCTCCTGGAGGAGCTTGGGGGCGATGGTGAGGAGGTCGCAGCCGGCGAGCTCCTTGATCTCTTCCGAGTTGCGGAAGCTGGCGCCCATGACCACAGTCTTGTAGCCGAAGTGCTTGTAGTAGTTGTAGATCTCGGTGACGGACTGGACGCCGGGGTCGTTGGCTCCGTCGTTGTTGCGGGAGGGCTCGTTTTTCTTGTACCAGTCCAGGATGCGGCCGACGAAGGGGGAGATGAGGGTGACCTTGGCTTCGGCGCAGGCGATGGCCTGGTGGAGGCCGAAGAGGAGGGTCATGTTGCAGTGAATGCCCTCGTTTTCGAGCTGCTCGGCGGCGCGGATGCCTTCCCAAGTGGAGGCGAGCTTGATGAGGACGCGCTCGCGGGAGATGCCGGCTTCCTCGTACTGCTTGATGATGTCGTGGGCGGCGTCGATGGAGCCCTGGGTGTCGTAACTGAGACGGGCATCGACCTCGGTGGAGACGCGGCCGGGAACGATCTCGAGGATCTTGCGGCCGAAGGCGACGGCGAGGGTCTTGAAGGCAGCGGCGGCGACTTCCTCGTCGGTGGCCTTGTCACCGAGGTGCTCGCGGGCGTGCTCCAGAACGTCGTCGACGATCTGCTGGTACTCGGGCATACCGGCGGCGGTGGCGATGAGCGAGGGATTGGTGGTCGCGTCCGTCGGCTTGTACTGCTTGATGGCGTTGATATCGCCCGTATCCGACACAACGGTGGTCATTGATTTGAGCTGATCGAGCAGGTTTGCCATTGCAGTAACTCCTGGAGCAGTGTGGCGCCGACTGCGCCCAATACCCTTCAGTATATAGATGCGGGGGTGGGGCGGAGAGATACGAAATGGGCCGGCGGAGGCCAGGGAGGGGCCTGGAGATCAGGGTTTGGCGGCGATGAGGGTTCGGTAGAGGTCGATGGTCTGGGCGGCGATGGCGGTCCAGGAGAAGTGGGCTTCTACGCGGCGGCGGCCGGCTTCGCCCATGACCCGGGCTTTTTCGGGGTCGTTGAGGAGGGCGGTGATGTGGTGGGCGAGGTCGCGGGCGAAGGCGTCGGGGTCCGTCGGAAAGCTGGTTTCGGTGTCGGCGGCGAAAGGAATGAGGTGGCCGGTGGGTTCGGTTCCGTCGGTGCGGCTCTTTTCCTCGTCGACGACGACCTCGAGGATGCCACCGGTGGCGGAGGCGACGACGGGAGCGCGGCAGGCCATGGCTTCGAGGTTGATGATGCCGAAGGGCTCGTAGACGGAGGGGCAGCAGAAGACGGCGCAGTGGGAGTAGAGCTGGATGGCTTCCTCTTTCGAGACCATCTGTTCGATCCAGACGATGTTGTGGCCGCGGCCGGAGTAGTCGCCGGTGGCGACGGCGTGGCCGGGAGGGTTGTGGACGTTGTCGGATTCGACAGTGACGAGGGCGGGGCGGACGCCGGGCTCGTGGTTCTCATTGTGGACGTCGGCGACGTCGACGTGGGTGAGGGCCTGGACCTTGTCGCGCATTTCCGTAGCGATCTCGGGAGTGTCGGGGGCACCGGCGCAGAGGACGACCTGGGTGCCGGGAGGGAGGTACCTGATGGCGTCGACGAGGTGGGTGACGCCTTTCTGGCGGGTGATGCGGCCGACGAAGAGAACGTAGGGCTTGTGAGGGTCGACGCCGTACTTGAGCAGGGCGTCCTGGCGAGGGGTGTACTGATACTGGTCGAGGTCGATGCCGTTGTAGATGACATGGATGCGGGCGGGGTCTACGTCGGGGTAGGCGCGGAGGATGTCGGCCTTGGTGCCGTTGGAGACGGCGACGATGGCGTCGGCGTCGAGGATGGCGGTGCGCTCCATCCAGGAGCTGAGGGCGTAGCCGGTGCCGAGCTGCTCGGCCTTCCAGGCGCGAAGGGGCTCAAGGGAGTGGGTGGTGAGGACAAAGGGGATGCCGTAGAGCTTTTTGGCGAGAAAGCCCGCCATGGAGACGTACCAGGTGTGGGTGTGGATGATATCGAGCTTTTCGAGGTGAAGCTGCTCGAGGAGGTTGAGGGAGAGGGCTTCGAGGGCGCCTCTGAACTTGGCGGAGGTGCCGGTGGAGATGGCATCCCAGGGCTGCTCGAAGAAGACCTGGAGGTTGCGGCCGATGGGTTCGGGAAGTAGGGGGGTCTCGGGCGCCTTCGCGGATTCGGGGGGGGTGCCCCAGGCGTGGACTTCGACTTCGATGGAGCGGGCGAGCTCGCGGGAGAGGTACTCGACGTGGACGCCGGCGCCTCCGTAGACGTACGGCGGGTACTCGCGGGTCATCAGGCCAACACGCATCGTTTGGGAGCTCCTCGGGCGGGGCGTGGAGGCCCCCGCAATCCAAGGGATGAGGATACAAGGGCTGGCGATGTCTCGGGAGGGAGGCCTAGGCGAGGCCGGTGGACTGGGCCTGCTCGTGGGCGTGGTAGCTGGAGCGCACGAGGGGGCCGGATTCCACGTGGCGGAAGCCCATGGCGAGGGCTTCGTGCTTGAGGAAGGCGAACTCGTCGGGGGTGTAGAAGCGGGCCATGGGGAGGTGGTCGCGGGAGGGGCGAAGG
>DATLMQ010000079.1:0-5463 GCA_035537215.1 Acidobacteriaceae bacterium | reverse complement strand
CCGGATCTCGTATTTCCGTTCAATCTGCCTTTCGTCTCCAGTCTCAATGTGGTGTTTCGCAAGCCAGTCGCCTTTTTTGTTGGCGAGAACGGGACCGGAAAGTCAACGCTTCTTGAAGCAATGGCTGTTCTTTGCAAGCTTCCCGTTTCGGGTGGGGGCCGTAATGAAGCGAGTGGCACTCACGGTCCCGAGCGGGAGAGCGCTCTATCGCGGGCAATCCGGCCATCTTTCCGACAGCAACCCCGCGATGGTTTCTTTCTCCGAGCTGAGTTCGCTGCTCATTTCGCGTCACTGCTGGACGAGAGAAGAAACGATCCGGACTTCTTGGGCGACCCTTACTCCCTATACGGTGGCAAGTCGTTACATGCACGTTCACATGGAGAAGCATTCCTCGCCATTCTTCAGAACCGAATACAGGAAGGTCTGTTCCTTCTGGATGAACCTGAATCGGCTCTATCGCCACAAAGACAACTGGCCCTTCTAGCCCTCATACATTCCCTTGTGGACACCGGCGAATGTCAATTTGTCGTTGCTACGCATTCCCCTATTCTGTTGACGTATCCTGATGCCCAGATCATCAGCTTTGATACCAACGATTTGCGGAACGTGACGCTTGAGGAAACTTCGCACTACCAAGTGACCCGAGGCATCTTAGACCAGCCTGAACGGTACTGGAAGCACCTGATTGAGGATTGAAGCCCGATGCGACTCCGATCGCACCTTCCTTCAATTTGCGAGTCCGATCAGTCCTGCGAAGTCGCATCCTCGTCAGCTATGCAGCTGTTCCCGCAAAACAGTGCTACTGGCAACTGCGGGGCTGCTGTTTCCGAAAATCCGACTTCGCAGGAGTTCCAAACGAGAATGATAGGCAGGATCGGCGAAGAGCTGCAAATCATCTTGGACAGGTTGGCTCCACCATGTAGTAAGACTTCCCTAGCCTGTCTCGTTTGTGAGAGTAGTTCGTTGGAAATATGACTGCCGGTTGGGGAATTCGGTTCTTGTATAGGGTAAAGGCGAGCAGATAGTCTCCGTCCGGCTTGTTCTCGAACGAGAATATTCGTTGCCTTTGCTTGAAAGTGGTTGGTGTCCCGTCTTGCTTGGTGCCTTGCTTCTGACTGACTTCTAACAGCACTTTTTGTGTGTCAAGGATGGCGCCACGCTTGCTTCGAAGCTCCACGGTGATGTAGTCATCTAGATCGTACGTCGATGGGTCACCGCAAATGTCCCCAGAACATACCGCTACGTCCCCAGACAGAGATGACACCTTGTGCCATGAATGCTTCAAGGTCGAGCAATCAGATGCACTCTGAGAGGCCTGACAAACAGCGGCAGGGCTGAGAAGCACAAGCATGGCTATTTGGCTGAGCGTAAGGTTCATGGGCCATAGTAGCAACTATGCGCAAGAGGAAGGATCCCGCAAAACGGCGTTCTCCGAAACTGGCGGGAGACTGGTAACGGAAAGTCGCCTTCCCGTCAGCAACGCCCAACCGCCCCTCAGCAGGCTCTCGATACATCGAGAGACAAAGGCACAGAGCCAGAAACTCAATGATCGCCCTCGACAGCTGCTCTGACGGTCCGCAGATTTTCAGAGGTGGCCGGAAGAACCCCGCAATAATGCGGGGAAACCGGGTCTGAATCCTCTGCGAAAAGCAAAATCTGCGTCGGTGCGACTGTATCCCGCCCCCACCATATGTCACGGACGTCGCCGGAGTGCCACGAACCCGATCCCTTCAGGCTCTCAACTAACCGCGCAGAGTACGGGGACCACTGCCCCTCTTGGGAGCTGGGTCTCTCAACCTGCACAAGGGCAACACGCTCCGAAGCTTCTACCAGGTCTTCGATCGGGTACGCGCAAGAAGCGATTCGCTCCCTGATCGCGCGAACACGCTGACTCTCTGCTGTGAATCTCGCCCAGGCAGATGGCAGGAAATCGCCCCTCTCTCTACATGGAATCCAGCGTGTCATGCACGAAAAGTTGACCGCAGTAAGCCATTCGACATCCTCCGGCTTCGTTGCCGAGGTGAACTGCGTGAAGAAGTACCCGATGGTTCCCGTCCGTAAAACTGTGCGGTATTCCGGATGCGGATCTTTCTCTGGCCAGAGATCGTACGGCTTAAGATTGCGTGTACGCGTTCCTGTCACACGGCTCATGAGTTCGCCTCCGCCGGGTTCATTCGTCCCGAGTGAAAACGAAGTCCCAATCACCAGATTCTGTTGAAGGAGGAACCCTCCTTCAACATCGGACAGGCGAGCCCCTAGCACCGAGGTTACCGTTTGCGCAGATCGACCGGAGAGGTGAAACAATGGCTCAGAAGTCACGATCAGCCGGGTCACCATTCCTCCCGAGTTGAAGTGAATCCCGTAAACACAATGATCTGCGTCGCAGGTGCCGTCGTAGTGGCCCCACCTGCCCCAGCGCTGCATCAATGCTTGCGCATCGCTCCAGGAACTCCTTTCCAACTGCAGCCCTCGCAGGTCTGAGAGCAAATGCTCAGCCCGTCTCCGCGTAATCCACTGGCTTATCTGTACAGTCGCAAGCAGGACGAGGTAGATACCCAGAAGGCTGGTCAGCATCCACTTGCACAATTTCCATCCATTCCGAACGCCGACCATGCCGATTTGTACACCCTCTCGCTCTCATGCGGTGCCCCCGTCCGCAAAGGCATCTGGCTCTGTTGTCCCCTAAACCGGCTTCCCGTCAGTAACGCTTCAACTGTCCACTAACGCGTCTTATCAGAAACTCGACGGCACATTACCTCTCGCCGCTCCGCCCTCAGCGGAACTCCGTCGCCAATCCGACACGCGCCACCACCCCCCGGAACCGCGGGTCCGCATGAAACCTCTCGAACGCCGGATCCACCGCCAGCAGCACCAGCGCCGCATCGTGGATCCGCAACGCTTCCTCCAGCAGGTCCATCGTCTTCTCCCGTTCCCCCAGCAGCGAATAACACGCCGCCAGCTTCATCGGCGACACATAGTGGGTCCGCCTCGCCTTCTCCATCTGCGCCACCTGCCACTCCAGAACACCCCGATGCCCGCCCTTCTCGAACGCCTCCAGAACCGCCTCGCTGGGCTCCCCCTGCGGGGACGCGTATAGCTGGGCCAGCATCCGCGCCGACTCCCGGTCCCTCCCCTTCCAGTGATACGTATTCGAAAGCGTCGCCAGCAGGTCGGCCGATCCTGGAAAGTCTTTCAGCCGCATGCGTCCATCCGCGAGCGCCTCGTCATACTCATGCGCGTAGTAAAGGATCTCCGCCATCGCAGCCGGATGCGCAAACAGGTCCGGCGCTGTCTTCTGCACCGCAACCGCCTCCTGGTCCCTTCCCATCGCCAGCAGGATCAGCGCGTGCATGTGGATCGCCTCCGCAAACCCCGGCTCCATCTCGCTCGCGCGAGTGATCTCCTGCAGCGCGTGTGGTCCGTCCCAGTCCGCCAGAAACAGCGCCGCCCCCAGCATGCTGTGCGCCTGCGGAAGGGTGTCATCCAGCTGGATCGCCCGCTCCGCTGCGGCTTTGGCCTGCGGCAGCACACTCGGGTCCAGCTTCCCGGAGAACGCCCCCGCCCCGTTGTACTGCGAAACCCCCGTCCACCCCAGCGCATAGTCCGGTTGCAATCGCACCGCCTTCGCGAACTCCCTGCCCGCCTCCTCGTTCCGTCCCACACTCCACAGGTAGTGCCCGCGAAGATACGCGTCATGGGCCTCCGGGCTGACGTTCCGGCCCCCTTCCCGTCGCGCCGCCGCACTATTCAGCCGCGCCGCAATCGCGCGCGCCGCCTCCTCCGGCAGCGCCACCGCGTCGCCCGCGGCCCGGTCATAGCTCTCCGACCAGAGATGCGAGTCCGTATCCGCCCGTATCAGCTGCAACGTCAAATGCAGGCCCTGCGCCGACTCCGAAACCGATCCCTCCACAATCCCATCCACATCCAGCGCCCGGGCAATCTCACCCAGCGGCCGATTCGTGCTCTTGTACGGCATCACCGACGTCCGCGACCTCACCCGCAGCGTCGACTCCTTCGCCAGCATCGTTATCAGCTCGTCCGTCATGCCCTCGGCCAGGTACTCCTTGTTCGGATCCCCTGAATAGTTCGCCAGCGGCAGCACCGCCACCGATCGCACCGCCGGCGCCTCCTTGCCGTGAACCCGCCCCGCAAACCGGTGCACTCCGATCACCGCCAGCCCCACCGCCACGGCCACCCCCGCAGCCAAAGCCGCCGCCACCCATAGCCGCCGTGACCGTCTCTCCTCCGGCAGCACCGCCGCGCCCGGCGCCGCCTCGCTGGACACCGCCACATCCTCGCTGCCCGCGAGCCTCTCCGGCCCAGGCTCCGCCACGCTCGGCGCGGCCGTCTCCGTCTCCACCGCGGCCACCCACCGGTAGCCCATCCCTGTCACCGTCTGGATATAAAGAGCGTTCTCCGGATCGTCCCGCAGCGCCGCCCGGATCTTGCGGACCACCGTGTTGATCCCATGCTCCGTATCCACATACACATCGCGGTTCCACAGCCGCTCGGCGATCTCCGTCCGCGGCAGCAGCCGTCCTCCGCTACCCGCCAGCAGGATCAGCAGCTCCAGCGGCTTCCTCTCCAGACGCACCGGATGTCCGCCCCGAACCAGCTCGAAGCGATCGGCATCCAGTCGAAACTCTCCGAAGCGGTAAACGAAACCGGGCATGGAACCTCAGGTGGGGGAGCGTGGTCAGAATAATCCCAAACCCCTCCGCCCCCGCAACCTCTTGAGCCCTCGCGACATATCTCTTCACCAAAACTTCACCATCGCCTTCACCCCCTCTCCATTGCCTCCACCCCCCACCCTCCCGTTATCTCCGAAGCAGCCGGGATTCCGGTCCAAAGGGAGAGAAACATGAAACTCAACATGGGGAAGTGGGTGCCCGCCTTGGGGGCCCTCATGGTCGCCGCGGCGATCACGCCAGGCATCGGTGCGCAATGTTTTCCGCACGTCAAATCTGTCAAACCGGCGAGCTGGCATCCCGGCAGCGCAAACGCCCTTCTTCGCCCCGCCGCCTTCGCCAAAGACGATGACGACGACGGCAACGGCTCCATCGTCGGCATGTGGCACGTCATCTTCACCGCCAAAACCCTCAACGGAGCCGCCGTCGACTTTCCCGCCGACAACTCCCTCGTCGTCTGGCACTCCGATAAAACCGAAATCATGAACTCCGGCCGCCCCGCCCAGGATGGCAACTTCTGCATGGGCGTCTGGGAAAAGACCGGCAAGTTCACCTACAAGCTCAATCACTTCGCCTGGGCCGGCAACGACAACCCGGAGGGCGCACCTCCCGCCGTCGTCGGTCTTCCCATCGGCCCGGTTCACTATCAGGAAGAGGTCACCCTCGACCCCGACCGCAAACACTACACCGGCAAGTTCATCCTGCAGCAGTACGACACCTTCGGGGCCGTCACGGTCACCATCACCGGCAAACTCAAGGGCACTCGCATCACGGT
>DATLMQ010000078.1:0-8350 GCA_035537215.1 Acidobacteriaceae bacterium | reverse complement strand
CATCGTAGATGCCATCATGGCCAACGCAGCCACAGGATCGATCGGCGACGGCAAGATCTTTCTTTACAAAACCGAAGACGTCATCCGCATCCGCAACCAGGAGCGCGGCGACATCGCGATCTAAGGAATGACGCTGTGTGCAAGCAGAGAGTCGCGAGGCGCGGCTCTCTCTGCTTGCGCAGAAGTTCTGGACCATGTTCCTGACGATGCGATGCCGCCCATCGAGGGACACTCAATCAAAGGAGTATGCATGCTGAGTGAATACCGCAATTTTCTTGAGCTGTCGTATGAGGAACTGGAAGAGCTGAATCTGAAGGCGAAAGAACAACGGCGGAAGCGTGTCTCGGCGGACAAGATCGAGGAAGAGCGCGTCAGGTATCTGACGGATACCAAGGGGATCAAGGCTGTGACGGTGCTCTTCAGCGATCTGGAAGGCCGTCTGCACATGCTCGATTACGACAACAAGTTCCTGATCAAGAGTTACGACAACCTGACGTTTGACGGATCTTCGATCCGCGGTTTCACCGCGCAGCGCGAGAGCGATCTGCGTCTGGCGCTGGACTGGAGCGCATTCTACTGGGCTCCGGCAGATGTGTTCGGTGCCGGGAAGTGCCTCGTGTTTGGCGAGGTTATCGACAAGGACGGCGGGCATTATGCCGGCGACCTCCGGGGTGTGCTGAAGAACTTTGCGCAGAAGAAGTTCGACACGGACGGATACACGCTGAATGCAGCGAACGAGATCGAGGGTTTCCTCTTCCAGGGTATCGATGCGGAGCGTAGATTTCACGAGACGGGCAAGTTCGAGTACGTAAACACCGGGGGTTACTATCACTCGCTTCCGGGCGACCCGCTGCGCGAATTCATTGATGCGACGGCCGAAGTGCAGCGTGCCATGGGCTTTGAAAACGAGAAGGACCACCCGGAGGTGGCGCCGAGCCAGTTCGAGATCAACTACAGTTATGGCGAAGTCGTTGCGGCCGCGGATCAGATCCAACTCTACAAGCTGATCTGCCGCCAGGTGGCGACGCGAATGGGCATGTCGGCGAGCTTTCTGCCCAAGCCGGTAACCGGAGTGAATGGCAGCGGCATGCACACCAACGTGTCGATCTCGGCCGGCGGCAAGAACCTGTTCTGGGATCCGAATGGAGAAGAGAAGATCTCTCCGTTCGCGTGGGAGTTCGTGGATCGAATTCTGACCCATGGAAACGACAACTGCCTGCTGCTCAATGCGAGCGTGAATGCGTATCGCCGGCTGGACCCGCATTTCGAAGCGCCGAACCAAATCAAGGCATCGGCGACAGATCGCGGTTCGATGGTGCGCATCCCCATCGGCAATGAGAAGTCCGCGCGTGTGGAAGTGCGCTCCGTAGGGCCGGACGCGAACCCGTACATGGTGCTGTATTCGGTGTTCAAGACAGGCCTGGACGGCAGAACGGAGAAGATCGACAACCTGCGCCAGGCAGAGCGGTATTTGCCCGACAACATCTACTCGGCTCTGGAGGATTTCCGGAAGGCGGAGTGGACGACGGAGATGTTGGGCGAAGACGTGAAGTCGCGGTACGCGCTCCTCAAGCAGGCGTCGGCGGAGCGCTGTCCACGGCTGCTGGGAACCACCGTGAAGCCGTGCGAAGTTCAGTTCCACCACGAAGTCTATAACCAGCTGCTTTGGGGCATGTTTTAGAAGAGGTCTCTCGGACGATCTGCATCGTGGGCTTGCATAGAGACTCGATCAGTCCGGAAGAACCGTTGCGGCGAACCATACGCTGAGTGGACCGAGGCCAAGCGCGGCCTCGGTCTCTCCGCAGGGTGGCGGTGCGTGGGCGCGTCACGGTTCGAGTCCAGGGGCTCGGAGCCTCCTCCAGAGGAGCTACCCGGAGCTTGTGCAAGGGCGGATGCTCTGCAACTGAAATGTACGCGAGTGGTTTGGCGAACCTGTAGCGGGCTGTAGCACCCCTCCTAAGATCCCCCTCACATCACGAGCAGGCACGAAGTCGGACGCTCGATGCGCTGTGCATAAGGAACTCCCGCAGAGCGGAAGGGAGCGGCACCGTTGCGTCGAAGAAGGTCCGGGAGGGAGCATGCGGTGGGCGCTGACGGTGTGATGGGATGGCCGGCTTTGCTCCCCCACCGTGGACATCGGCTCGGGTGAACGCCGGAGGATCAGGTCGAGCTGCGTAAGCTCGCGCTGCCTCGAAGGAAAACCGCCGGGGAGCGAGTGTAGAGTGGATCAGGTTCAGGCGAGAGAACGGAGCGGTTACGCAACGCGCCGGGGCCGCAAGCAAGCGAAGGAACAGGAGAGCGATGAAACAGGTTTGGGCGGCGTCGGTGGGGATGTTGGTTGTGACGGGGATGCTGATGGGGGCTGTCGGGCACGCGAGTGCCGCCACTAAGAAGACCGGAGCGGCTGGGGCGGAAGGCGGGACCGCGATGGTGCCGCCCGAGAGCATGGGCTTCTCCGGCGAGCGGCTGGAGAATCTGCACCATTTGATCCAGGGTGAGGTGGACCGGAAGGAGCTCGCCGGGGCTGTGACGATTCTGGCCCGGCATGGCAAGGTCGTGGACTTCCGGACCTATGGGGATCGGGATCTCGCGACGCACACGGCGATCACGAGGGACACCATCTTCCGGGACTACTCGATGACGAAGCCGGTGACGGGTGTCGCCATGATGATCCTGTACGAACAAGGTAAGTGGCTTCCATGGGACCCGATCTCGAAGTACATTCCGGAGTTCGCGCACCTGAAGGTGTTTGCCGGAGTGGATGCTGCAGGAAAGCCGATCCTTGAGGAGCCGGAGCACGCGCCGACGATGGGCGAGCTGATGTCGCACTCGGCGGGGTTCTCGTACGGGAGTGGTAAGACGGTCGTGGACAAGATGTACCAGGACCTGGGTGTGATGCATTCAGAGAACCTGCAGCAGATGATCGAAAAGCTGGCAAAGATTCCGCTGAACTATCAGCCGGGAAAAGGCTGGACCTATAGCGCGTCGATGGATATCGAAGGCTACATCGTGGAGAAGCTGACCGGTCAGACTCTACCGAATTTTATGCGAGAGCATATCTTTGGGCCGCTGGCGATGAAAGACGCAGGGTTCTATGTGCCCGCAGACAAACGTGCGCGGTTTGCGACCAGTTATGAGGACAACGCCCAGGGGCAGCTGGTGCCGGTGCAGACCGCGGGCGGCGCACCCACGGATTATGCGACGGAGCCGACGATGCCCTCGGGGGGCGGCGGGCTGGTGTCGACCATCGATGACTACTACCGGTTTGCGCAGATGCTGGCGCATGGCGGCGAGCTGGACGGAACGCGGATCCTGTCGCCCGGAGCTGTGAAGCTGATGACGTCAAATCACCTTCGGCCGGTGCAGCTGACAGGGCAGTTCGGGATTGGGCAAGCGGTGATGCGGCCGGGGTTTGGGTATGGGTTCAACTGTGCGGTCATCTTCGATCCTCCGACAGCGGGGATGGCGGACGGGAAGGGAACGTTCTTCTGGGACGGCGCGGCAGGGACGTGGTTCTGGGTGGATCCGACCAATGACGTGGTCTTCGTGGCGATGATCCAGCGGATGCACGGGCACGACAACCACACGCTGGAGTACCGCAGCCATGCGGCTGTGTATGGAGCGCTGGTGGATCCAGCGAAATAGGGGCACGCTGCTCGAGGTGCCGGAGGTGGACTCCGGCACGCTCAGGGTTATTTCGACAATCTCTGGTACAGGGCTGGGTCGAGCTGCTCCAAGGCGGTGATCCCGTGGAGGTGATTCGCGGAGACCCAGGGGAGCCAGCTGCGGTGCGAGCCGAACCCTCGGCGGCCCGGTCCCATGCCCCAGTTTTCCTGCTGCCAGCCGGGACCGGCAAGGTCGTAAGTGCGCCCGGGCAAAGCCAGCATGCTCTTGGTGTCGAGCAGAAGGATGCGGGCGACGTTGAGGTAGTGCTGGTCGTTGGTGTACTTGTACAGCTCGGCAAACTGCGGCACGGCCCAATCGAGATATTCATCCACGCCTCCGGGACCGCGGGCGGAGATTCCCTGCAGGCCGACGGTGGGGACGCCGCGCTTCCAGGCCAGCTTGGTGTCGTCCGCCCCGATGGCCATAGGCAAGTTCCAGATCCAGATCCAGCTTTCGGTGAAGTCGCCAGCGACTTTGGCGTGCTCCAGCCACTTCGGTTGCTTCGTGGTTGAGTACAGCGCGAGGAAGGCTTCGAGAGAGAGCATCCCGGCTTCCTTGTCGACTACGTTGGGGTTGTCGGTCGTCCCTCCGACGAAGACGCCGTGGCTGCCGTAGTTCTGCCAGACGTAGTCGCCAGCACGGATGGCGGCATCGAGGTATTTCTTATCGCCGGTTGTGCGGCTGAGGGTGACGAGGAGTGGCACGGGATTATAGCTGCTGGTTCCGGACGCCTCATTCACCTGCCCTGTGCCGTTTTTCCAGCTTCGTGGGAAAGAGCCGTCGGGGCGCTGCTGGGTCAGGAGCCAGTCGGCCAGTTGACGACACCATGCCAACCACTCGGGATGGTCGTGGCCGGCGCGCTTCTCCCGCAGGTAAGCTTCCATGACCGTCTGCATACCCTCGGAAGGAGCTCTCAGGAAGAACACGCCGGCAGGTTCGGAGTCGGGTTTGCCGGACTGAAGGCTGAAGCCCGAGGCGGAGGGTGGAGACATGGGGAGGAGATGGACGAAGCTGTCCATGATGGCCAAGCCCGACTGCCGCATCTTCTGCCCACGCGGGCTGGGGTCGCGATCGGCTTCGATCAACAGCTGGTCTGCAACCTCTGTGCCCTTGGAGACGAACCCCATGATGACCTTGGGCCAACGCCACAGCTCGCTGAAGGAGGGATCGAGGTCCACGCCGACGGAACGCGCCCAGGCCTGAAGTGCCTTTTTCTCCTCGGGGGACTGCTCTTCGGGGTAGGGACGAGGAGGGACCGGGGTGCCGCCGGTGGCGTAGATCGGGGTGCGGATGGAGCCCGGCTTGCCGGTGACCACATCGTAGAGAAAGGGTACGCCGGCGCGACCGTTGAGCTGGATGACGTGGGCCTCGAGGTGGTCGGTCAACGTGCGGCGGACAAGATTCAGGTCAAGGTGCATAGCGGGCGGATTGAGCGTCTGCCATGCCCAGCGCCAGGCGTCACGCTCGACGGTGGTGAAGGGCGCATGCTGACCGAAGCGGAAGGCGATTCGATAGTTCTGCGCGAAGCCCGTCTTCAGAGGGTGGTAGCGGCGGCGTACACCGGGCGTGGGCGCGGCGCCGGGGGCTGCTGCGGCAAAGCCGCTGGTGGTGCCCGGATACCAGAAGCCGACGTCGACCCCGCCAGCAGGGTTCTGCCGCGCGCCGATGGCTCCGAACTGGAGGCGTTCGTCGATGATGGTGCTGGTCGCGGGAGCTGTTGTTTCCGCCCAGGTTGTGTCGCCGCGAGGCGCGGGGTCGAGGACGGCCGCCCAGTAGCCGTTTTGAAACGACACGGCGAAGAGAGGTGCGGCGAGCTGGTCCTCACGAAACTCCAAGCGCTTCGCGCGGTAGCTCAAGATGCCGCCGGGCGCGGTCTCGCCGTTGCCGGAAGGATCGCCGTAGAGCGCACCGGGCGCGATGTAGCGAACGTCGGACCAGCCGGTGGCGGGTGCTGTCCGGAGCCGGATTGCAGAATAGAAACCGCCACGGTCCTGTCCGTTCGTCACACTCACGCGACGGCTAAGCGCCAGCGTACCTGCGGCGATCTTCCAGTGGTCTACGACGGCCAGGGCGACGCCGCCCGCGCCGGTGACCTTGGCGTTCGCGACGATCTCGCCGGCTTCTTTTCGGACGGAATCGTAGGGTGCGGCAAGAGCTGCGGTCTGCCCGGCGGCGCTATAAACTTCGATCTCGGCGGGCTTTTCCTGGGTGAGATGGGGCGAGCCCTGGCCCGAGATATCGATGCCCCAGGCGTTGGCAGTGGACGAGACAAAGGTGACGGTCGCGCCGTTTTCGAGCTTCCCAAGCACGAGGTTGGGAGAGCGCGAATCGCTGCGCTGATTGGTCTGCGCCGAGGAGACAGAGGCGGTGAGGATGGCGATGAGCGCGCCGGCAAGTAAGGATGGCTTCATGATGGAATGACCCCTCGCAAACAGTTGATACCTACAGACCCATGCCGCGGACGCCGGCCTTCGGCAGCAACGCGAGCAGGTCGTGGTCCGGGTCGTTTTGTATGCCGCTCCGAACGTCGAAGATCATGGTGGGTTTGGTGGAGGGAGTGTATGGCTGCCAAGCGAGCTGCGGCGTGCTGGGGTTGCCGGATTTCGCGAAAGCGATGAAGGCGTCGGACATTGTGTCCGCAAGAGCGCCACTTTGAGCAGAACCGGCGGTGAGCGGCCACAACTCAGGATTGTGGAAGATGAGCGGGACATCGGTGCCGTGAACGGAACCGTAGCGTCCCCCCATGAACGGCGCCGGCCACTCCAGTACGTAGAGATAGCCGGGGGCACGGCCGAGCGCGGCTTTGCGCTCGATCAGGGTTCGGGTGTTCGCACGGATGCCGCGATCGCTGGCGATCCGCGCGTATACCTGCGAGGCTGTCGCTTTAGGATCGACGGCTCGATAGGCGGTCCAGATCTTCGCAGTGTCGGCGCCAAGCACATTCTTCAGCTGATTCTGCGCCGCTGTATCGTCGATGGAGAAGTCGGTCCGGCTCAGGTTGGCGTCGTGGAGATTGCTGCCGGCGAGCAAAGGAACGTCGGCGGAGATGGATGGCGCATCGGGGTCGAAGGGGTTGCGGGGGACGATTTGACCGTCGACGACAGGACCGAACGGAGCTTTCGAAGCGCCCTGCGCGCCCGTGATGAGCTGCCACGGCATGTCGAGCAGATCGCGGAAGCGGGATTTGGGGAGGTTGAGCTGGACGAGAAGCTGCTCCGTGCTCTTTGTGGCGTTCTCGTGCGTTCCCGACCGCAAGGCGGCGCCACTTTCGACGGCGGCGCGATGGAAGAGACCTTTGGCCGAGGGCATGGCCATGAGATGGCAGACCTTGGACCCGCCACCGGACTGTCCGAAGATGAGAACGCGACCGGGACCGCCGCCGAAGTTCTCGATATTGTCCCGCACCCATTCCAGCGCGGCCACGAGATCCATGAGGCCCACAACACCAGAGGAGGCAAATTCGGGGCCGAATTCGCTGAGATCAAGGTAGCCCAGAGCGCCGAGCCGGTGGTTGACGGTGACCACGACAACATCACCGCGATGGGCGAGCGTGGTGCCGTCGAAGACGGGGTTGTGGCTGGTTCCCGAGGTATAGCCACCGCCGTGGATGGAGAAAAGAACGGCGCGCTTGCCACCGTCTTTCAGGCCTGGGGTGAAGACATTCAGGACGAGGCAGTCCTCTCCCTCTCCGCCGGGCAGGGTGGCCCACTCGCAGGCATGGGTGTAATCCCAATTGGCGGAGGGCAGGGGCTGGGGCGCGATGTGGCCCCACTCCAAAGCGTCGCGCGTGCCTTGCCAGGAGGCGGGCTTCTGCGGAGGCATGAAGCGGTTTTTGCCTGAGGTGCTGGCGCCGTAAGGGACGCCGCGGAAGACGTGGATGCCGTGTTCCGTGCGGCCGCGGAGCTTGCCGCATCGAGTCTCGGCGATGGGTGCGGCGGCCTGGGCACGAGCGGGTGTGCTGACCAGAGGCGCGGCCCCGGCAAGCCAGGCTCCTGCGCCGAGGATCGAATTTTGTTTCAAGAAGGCGCGACGTGTGGACATGTATCTCTCCTGCGTAGCTCAGTACGCTCGTGCTGCTTCGGTCGATAGAGGCCAATCGTCCGTGCGGAACGGAACAGCGGGCAGGCCGGCCTGGTTATAGAGGGTGGCGGCGGGATTGGACTGCCACGCATACCGGGCGGCCTTGGGGTCCTGCACCTCGCTGGAGGAGACGATGACGGTGTCACCAAAGACGTGAGCGTCAGCCCAATGCCAGACGTGGTCGGCACCGGCGATTTCAAACTCTTCCGGCTTGTCACCCTTGACCACCAGGCCACCTTCGGCATGGGCGAAGTGCAGCCGTAGCGCGGTGCCGGAGAGGGGCTCGACGGAGGTGAAGGACGGGCCTTGATAGGGGATCTTCTGGCCATACTTCAAGGCCAGGGCGCAGTACGCCAGCCGATTGCCGACAGGTTCCTTGTCGGTGGGATGGACGGTGTTCGGATCGCCGGTGTCTACCGTCACAGCCAGGCAGGTGTTCGGGACCGAGGCGACGGTGAGAGCCTGGGACTCCCGGGTTTCAGCCCACTCATCCGCATCGACCGGGGATGGACTGCGATGTTTGAAGGCGGGCAGGCTGACGATGTAGAACGGCAGATCGTCCTGACCGAAGAGCTTTCGCCAGTCCGAGATCATCGCGGGAAGG
>DATLMQ010000077.1:0-3662 GCA_035537215.1 Acidobacteriaceae bacterium | reverse complement strand
GGTAGTTGCCCTGGGCGGACGTTGCGTTGCCCTGGGCGGTACTTGCCTGCAGCGTGACACTGCTTCCTCCCCCGCCTGGGGTGAAGGTCGCAGAATGCGTGTGGGACGGGAGATTCTGTAGCAGAAGCTGGACGCTTTCCGCTCCGCCACGATCACCAGGGTTGCGAGCCGTGAGCCCGGGGCCGGTGCCCGCGCCCAGCGGAAGCCGGCAGCGCAGGTCGGGAATCCCAAAGGTGGTCATCCCGTCCCCGCCATAGACCGTGCCGAGGAGAGAATAAAGAGCCTGGTATTGATTGAGTGGCAAAAGCTGTCCCTGGCAAAGGGTCCAGTCCAGGGGTGCCCAGCTAAGAGGCCAGGGCAGGATCGTTCCAATAAATGCTTCCACGGTGTTGCCTTTCGTCGTTGCTCTGCGGGTTGAAGGTTGAAGGTTGGTGGCGCGGGGAGGCGCCTTTCGAGGGACGCCGAGCCTGAACGAAGGTCCCTGCGTTCAGGCCAGGGCTCTATTGGCAAGAGAAGGCGATGTAAAACACGTACTGTGTGGAATCGAAGTTTGCAGGGTCCATAAGCTGAAGCGTCATCGGTGTGCCCGCGGGCACCTGCGGGGCATCGGATATGCTGCAGCTTGCTGCGGTGGGCAGAGGAACGGATCCGTTGGCCCCGGGGGTAGTAATGTTGCACACCCCACCGATCGACGATCCCAGATTCCATCCCGAATTACTCTTTGCGGCGGAAGTCGGGATGGCTTGATACAGCTGGAACTGCAGAGGTGCTCCAGCCGTGCCGACAGGCGAGGCGTTGAAGACCGTGTACGTCGGCGTACATGCCGAAGGCGTGATGGTCGTGGTGGCAGCGCCGACGGTGTAATTCGAACCGGAGGCGGACAAGCCCGCTGCCGGACTGAAGTAGATGTAAGGTGTAATGCTGCCCGCGCTGGTTCCGTAGAAATAGTGGGTGCTGACCGCGTACGGAATCCCAGCGGGTTTCACCCCTGTTCCGCTCACAATGCCGGACCAAATGGCTGCAGCTGCACTGGTTGCCGGCTGCACGTTCGCGTTGGCCTGCTGCGCCAGGAAGAGTGAACCGTTGTAAGTGACGATCTGGCCGGCCGTGTAGGTCGTAGACGGATCCCACGCCGAAGCAAGCGTACCGCCGCCAGTGCCGGCTGGGCCCTGCGCTCCGGTGGGTCCTGTCGGGCCCATAAATCCTGTGGCTCCGGACGGTCCCTGCACACCTTGTGCTCCCTGGGACGAGAGCACGGCCCAGAAACCGTTGGATCCGGATGAGGGCAGCGGATGGCCGATGTTGTTATCGATCAGCGAGACATAGCTGTTGTAGTGATTGGTGTCGCTTACAACCGCGTTCAAAGCGTATGTGGTTGCCGCCGAGTACACGTCTTGGTAAGCAATGGCTCCGGTGGCTCCCGTAGCTCCGGTAGCTCCCGTAGCACCCGTGTAGCCTTGTGCCCCCGTGGTCCCCGTTGCTCCCGTTGCTCCCGTCGCGCCTTGTGCTCCCGTGGCCCCCGTAGCTCCAGTCGCTCCCTGGATCCCGGTGGCTCCTGTCGCGCCGGTGGCCCCTGTCGCGCCTTGTGCTCCCGTCGCGCCCGTGGCGCCAATCGCGCCCTGGATCCCGGTGGCGCCCGTAGCTCCTGTCGCGCCCTGGATGCCGGTCGCGCCCAAAGCCCCCTGCTGTCCTGTTGCGCCAGTTGCTCCGGCTGGACCCTGTACCCCTGGGGCCCCGGCTGCTCCTGTGCTTCCCATCGGTCCCTGCGGACCGATGAGGCCTTGTGCTCCCGGGGCTCCGGTTGCACCCTGCGCTCCGGTAGCCCCGGTCGCTCCCATGGAGGTGATCGTTACGTCCAGCTTGGCCGGGTGGGCGGTCTGGTCATTCTCCTTGCTGTCGAGCAGCAGATTCGCATCGGTCGAACCCAGCGCGATCCCGAAGTTGCTGCCAGGGTTCGTGACCCAGCTCTGCACGAGAGCTGTGACGTCCAGCGTTACGAACTGTCCGGCGCCCGAGGCTGTGAAGGAGCCATTGGTCTGCCCCAGCGCGGGTTCGCTCGCAAACGTTACGCCAAGCTCGCTCCACGCGGACGTGACGGGGCTCACCATGACCGGGCCGCCCTGATTCACGCGGTTGATGAACACGGTCAGCGCCGCATGGGAGATCTGGGAGGCCGTCACACCGGCGGGCAGGGAGCCGAGGTCGAACTGCAGAAACGCCGTGTTGCCGTTACCAACATACAGATTGGCGATGTTGCCGAAGTTGGTGCTCACTCGCGAGGCGCTTACGTGGGCATCGGCTGTCAGAGTGAGCTCAGTTGCGCGAGCAGAGAGGCTGCACGCGGCGGCTGCGAGACATGCGGCAGCAGGGCGAAACATCGAAGAACACTTCAAGAAACTCTCCCGTCCCGGACTCTGGGTTATCAGCCGGGTGATATAGGACGCGAGTCAAATTCGGCGCATCAGATTGCGATCCCTAGGGACAAGGGCAAACATGCCCAAGCCTTTTCATGAGCGTTACTGATGTCGTATTGGGCAAAACATAAGGGACACCGGACCCCTTGTCACTGCAACAGGAGTTGCATGGCAGACTGGATGCGGCCTGTTGCCCTGCAAATCAGCACGGCCCAACTCCCCGATAATGAGAGCTGGTGATGAAAAGAATCGGCCTTTGCATGATCGTGAAGAATGAGGCTCCGGTTATCGTGCGCTGCCTCGAGAGCGTGCGGCCGCTGGTGGACTATTTCCTGATCTGCGACACAGGCTCCACCGACGGCACGCAGGAGATCATTCGCGGCTACCTGCGCAGGCAGGAGCTCGCGGGAGAGGTCGTTGAGGAGCTTTGGCACGACTTCGCAACCAATCGTTCCTCCGCGCTCCAGCGGCTTCGCCTTCGTTCCGAGCTCGACTACGCGCTCATGATGGACGCAGATGATGTTCTGGCCTACGATCCTGGATTTGATGCGCAGGCCTGTAAGCGCTCGTTGTGGGCCGACACGTACACCATCTCCATCCGGCTCGGCCCCATTCACTATCACCGTCCGCAGATCTGCAGTAACCGCCTCGCCTTCAGGTATCGCGGCGTTCTGCACGAGTTTCTGGAGGGCCCCGCATCGCATCCGCCTTCCTCCGCCGTTCTCTCCGGCCTGTCCATCGTCTGCGCCCGTGATGGATCGCGCAGCCAGGTCGCAGACAAGTACATCCGCGACGCCGCTGTCCTTGAGCGGGCCCTCACCACCGAGCAGGACCCGCTGCTCATTTCGCGTTACACCTTCTACCTCGCGCAGAGCTACCGCGATGCAGGGGAACTCGCACGCGCCCTGCCCGTCTACCTGCAGCGCGCGCAGCAGGGCTATTGGGAGGAGGAGCGGTACATCAGCCTTTACGAGGCTGCAAAGCTGAGCATGTCCCTCGGCAGGTCAGCCCACGAGGTTGTCGGCCATTTCATGGATGCACACGAGATCTGCCCCATTCGAGCCGAAGCCCTGCACGGTGCCATGCGCTATTGCCGCACGGCCGCTCGCTATCAACAGGGCTATCTCCTCGGCAGGCACGCTTTATCCATACCTCGGCCCACGTCGGGGCTATTTCTTGAGGACTGGATCTACAGCTATGGCCTCTTCGATGAATTCTCGATCCTCGCCTTCTGGACCGGCCATTATG
>DATLMQ010000076.1:0-28059 GCA_035537215.1 Acidobacteriaceae bacterium | reverse complement strand
AGAAGCCGCGGTTGAGGGCGCGCATGGGGTCGTCGGTTTCCTTGGCGCGGACGACGGCGACGCCGACGATGGAGGCGATGAGATTGATGGCGTGGACGATGAGCGGGAAGAGGATGCCCTTGATGCCGAAGACGGGGAAGAGGGCGGCGCCGAGGATCATGGCGCCGACGGTTTCGGCGGCGGTGGACTCGAAGATGTCGGCGCCGCGGCCGGCGCAGTCGCCGACGTTGTCCCCGACGAGGTCGGCGATGACGGCGGGGTTGCGGGGGTCGTCTTCGGGGATGCCGGCTTCGACTTTGCCGACGAGGTCGGCGCCGACGTCCGCGGCCTTGGTGTAGATGCCGCCGCCGAGCTGGGCGAAGAGGGCGACGAGGGAGGCGCCGAAGCCGAAGCCGACGAGCTGGTAGACGACGGCCTGGGGGTTGTCGCGGCCGCCGTAGAGGAGGAAGAGCAGGCTGACGCCGAGCAGGGCGAGGGCGACGACGACGAGGCCGGTGACGGCGCCTCCGCGCAACGCTGCTTGAAGGGCGCGATTGAGGGAATTACGGGCGGCGGAGGCGGTGCGGATGTTGGCGCGGATGGAGACGTACATGCCGGTGAAGCCGGCCAGGCCGGAGCAGGTGGCGCCGACGAGAAAGCTGATGACGGTGCGGCCGGCGACGGCGGCGGTGCGGTCGGAGGCGTGGTAGCCGGCGAAGACGACGACGGCGAGCACGGCGGCGAGGATGCCGATGGTCTTGTACTGGCGGGCGAGGAAGGCTTCGGCGCCCTCGCGGATGGCGTTGGAGATGACCTGCATGTCCGGGGTGCCGGTGTCGGCGGCGAGGACGGCGCGGGCGAGGAGGCCGGCGGCGAGCAGGGCGAGGACGGCGATGGCGATGGCGATCCAGAGCCAGACGATGTCGTTGCTGTTGGCGCCGGTGTAGGTCGTCGGCTGGAGGGGAGTGGAGGCAGAGTCCTGAAGACCGAGGAACAGGGCAGCGAGTGCGCCAACATGCATGAAGAGGAGTCCTCCTGGAGGTGCAGGCAACGCGTGGCCGCCGGCCTGCAGCGGCCGTGAGAACCGCGAACTGCCTCGAGTGCGAGACGCGCGAATTAGAGCATAGGACCGTTGGGGGGTCAAACGATGGAGGCGCCGGGCGGGGAAGTGTCGGCGGCGGGCTGCGCGCGGCGGCGGAGAGGACGGTGGGGTGGTGTGAGGAGCTGGGCAGAGTGGTCGCGATGCGAGGTGCGGGGAAGCGGGTGGGGTTGGGGGCGGGGCTACAGACAGGGTGTTGACGCGTGCGGTAGTGTTAGCGCAAGGGCTCCTGGCGGTGCAAGCTGCGGACCGGAGCACGAGGCGCCCTGGGGTTTCGAGGTGCCGTATGCGGTGGCTGGGCCTTGGTGTTCGCGGTGTGGGGAGAGCGGCGGCGAAGGGGATCGCGCTGCTGGTGGTGGGATTCGGGCTGGAAAGCGGTTTGGGAAGCGCGGCGGTGGGGCAGGAGAATCCTCTGGGGGATGTGCATACGGCGGCGCCCGCACCGGCTCCGCCCAAGGATGCGCGGCCGGCGGTGACGGGCGGGGATGTGGCGGGAAAGGCGACGACGGCGGCGGGCTCGGCGATCCGGGTGGATGTGAACCTGGTGCTGGTTCCGATGACGGTGACCGACCCGCTGAACCGGCTGGTGACGGGGCTGGAGCGGGAGAACTTCGCGGTGTATGACAACAATGTGCCGCAGACGATCAAGAGCTTTGCGACCGAGGATGCGCCGCTGTCGATCGGGATCGTGTTCGACCTGAGCGGGAGCATGCAGTCGAAGTTCATACGGGCGCGCAAGGCGCTGGCGGAGTTTCTGCGCACGTCGAATCCGCTGGATGAGTTCTTTGTGGTGGGGTTCAACGACCGGCCGGCGATCCTGGTGGATTACACGTCGGATGTGGAAGACGTGGAGGCGCGGATGGTGATGCTGAAGCCGGAGAACCGGACGGCCCTGGTGGATGCGATCTATCTTTCGGTGAACAAGCTGAAGAATGCGAAGTTCCAGCGCAAGGCGCTGCTGGTGATCTCGGACGGGGGCGACAACCGGAGCCGGTATACGTCGGGGGAGCTGACGCGGGCGGTGCGGGAGAGCGAGGTGCAGATCTACTCGATCGGCATCTTCGACGCGTATGCGCCGACGGAGGAGGAGATCAACGGGCCGGTGCTGCTGAAGGAGCTCTCGGAAGCGACGGGGGGACGTATGTTCAAGGTGCTGGATATGCAGGACCTGACCGACATCGCGGAACGGATCAGCGAAGAGCTGCGCAACGAATATGTGATCGGCTACACCCCGACCGATCGCGGCCGGAACGGGCAATGGCGTAAATTGAGGGTGCGCCTGATGGAGCCACCCGGTCTGCCTCCGCTGACGGTGCACAACCGTGAGGGGTACTATGCACCGACGCAGTAGGGCCTGGGTGGTTTGGAGCTGGATGCTGGTGGGGGGATGGGCAGCGGCGGGAGCGCAGCAGGCTGCGCCCGCGACAGCGCCTGCACAGACAGGTGCGAGCACGCAGGGGGGGCCGCCGTCGGTGGATGTGGACCCGGTGCCTTCGCCCGATCCGGACAAGACCGTCCTGCCAGCGCCGAGCGGGGCACCGCCGGCGCCGGGCGATGTGACGCGCGAGGGCGGGCGGTATACGCTGCGCGCCAATGCTTACGAAGTTCGGCTGAATGCGTCGGTGATCGACAGCTCCGGGCAGACGGTGAATTCGCTTTCCAAGGATGCGTTTCGTGTGTACGAGGACGGTGTGCCGCAGACGATCCTGGGGTTCCGGCATGAGGATTTGCCGGTATCGCTGGGGATTCTGATCGACAGCTCGGGGTCGATGTACGACAAGCGGCCGGCGGTGGATGCGGCGTCGCTGGACCTGGTGAAGCTGTCGAATCCGCAGGACGAGGCGTTTCTTGTGGACTTCAGCTCGGAGCCGTACCTGGATCAGGACTTTACGAGCTCTATCGCCAAGCTGCAGCAGGGTTTGAGTTATGTGAAGTCGAGCGGAGGAACGGCGCTGTATGACGCGGTGATCGCGTCGGCGGACTACCTTTCCAAGAACGCGAAGCGGCCCAAGCAGGTGCTGCTGATTGTGACCGACGGCGACGACAATGCGTCCAGCGCGACGCTGGAGCAGGCGATCCGGAGGGTGCAGGAGCTGGACGGACCGGCGATCTACTGCGTGGGGCTGATGTTTGGACAGGATGTGAGCCGGAGCGAGTCGCGGCACTCGCGCGAGGTGCTTTCGGAGCTGGCGTCGCAGACCGGCGGGCAGGCGTACTTTCCGCGGTCGCTGAAGGATGTGGCGGGGATCACGCGCGAGGTGGCGCAGGATATCCGGTCGCAGTACACGATCGAGTACCGCTCGACGAAGTCGCCGACGCTGGGCGGATACAGGCAGATTCACGTGGAGGCCAAGGAG
Source organism: Acidobacteriaceae bacterium (assembly GCA_035537215.1). Lineage (GTDB taxonomy): Bacteria > Acidobacteriota > Terriglobia > Terriglobales > Acidobacteriaceae > Granulicella. Next base: position 24,624 of record DATLMQ010000076.1, on the reverse strand, counting down.
AAGGGCTTCCGCGGGCTGCAGGTGCGGACGCGGACGGGGTATTTCCCGAAGGTGGGACCGGCGGCGGGCGGCGGCGGCGGCGCTGGACCGGCGGGAGAGTAGCGCCGCGCGTGCCGGTGAAGCAGAACATCACTGAGCTGGTGGAGCGCGCCGGGCCGGACAGCTGGGCAGAACGGGGCAGACAGGATAGTTTGGGAGGGCCGGCGGTCAGGCCCGCGAAGTGCATCAGACCGTTGGGGTCGTGTGCGCACGGCGCTGCAAGGAGAACGGCATGCTCGAGTTACGCACCATCAATGACATCCTGGCGGGAATGGGCCGGCGGGATGGCGAGACCGTCGCGATGTACAAGAGTGGCGAGGGCTGGAAGCCGATTGCGGCAAAGACGATGTTTGGGCGGGCGCGGGCGGTGGCGCAGGCGCTGCAGAGCTGGGGCATACAGCGCGGCGACCGGGTGGCGCTGCTGAGCGAGAACCGCTGGGAGTGGCCGGTGGTGGACTTTGCGACGCTGGCCGTGGGGGCGGTGGATGTGCCGCTGTACCAGACGCTGACGCCGGAGCAGGTGGGGTACATGCTGCGCGATTCGGGCAGCCGGGTGGTGTTCGTCTCGGGGCGCAAGGAGTACGAGAAGATTCTCGGCGCGGGCGAGCTGCCGGCGCTGGAGCGGGTGGTGGTGTTCGAGGACGGCGAGTTCGAAGGAGCGACGAGCTTCGCGTCGGTGCTGGAGGCCGCGCCGGGTCTGGAGGCATGGGACGAGGGGTTCGCGGAGCTGCTGGGGGAGGCGAAGCCGGAGGAGCTGGCGACGATCATTTACACGTCAGGGACGACCGGGGATCCGAAGGGTGTGATGTTGACGCACGAGAACCTGGCGACGAACCTGCACCACTCGACGGACGATCTGCAGATTGCGAAGGGGGACACGGCGATCTCGTTTCTGCCGCTGAGCCATGCGCTGGCGCGGCACCTGGACTATGCGATCTATGCGCATGGGGGAGCGCTGGCGTACCTGCCGAGCTTCGATCGGCTGCCGGTGGCGATGAAGGAGGTGCAGCCGACGATCTTTCTGGCGGTTCCGCGGGTGTTTGAAAAGGTGCGGCAGGGAGTGGAGGGCAAGGCGCACGGCTTCAAGCGGAAGATCCTGTTCTGGTCGCTGGCGCAGGGAGCGAAGCGCAAGGACGAGATAGCGGCCGGGAAGACGCCGGGATCGCTGGGCTGGAAGCTCGCCAACAAGCTGGTGTTCGGGAAGATTCGCGAGGCGTTTGGCGGCAAGACGAAGCTCTTTGTGTCCGGTGGAGCGCCGCTGGGCAAGGAGACGACGGACTGGTTTCTGTCGGTGGGGATACGGATCTTCGAGGGCTACGGCATGACGGAGACGTCGCCCGTGATCGCGCGGAATACGTTTGCGGGGTACCGGGCGAACACGGTCGGCACGGTGATTCCGAACCTGAAGGTGCGGATCGCGCAGGACGGCGAGCTGGAGGTGCTGGGGAGCTCGGTGTTTGCGGGCTACTGGGGCAACGAGGAGGCGACGAAGAAGGAGTTCACGCCGGACGGGTGGTTCAAGACCGGCGACATCGGCAAGCTGGAGGGTGGGATTCTTTCGATCACGGATCGGAAGAAGGAGCTGATGAAGACCTCGGGCGGGAAGTACATTGCGCCGCAGCCGATTGAGAGCAAGCTGAAGGTGGATGCGCTGGTGGGACAGGCGGCGCTGATCGGCGACCAGAAGAAGTTTGTGAGCGTGCTGATCTCGCCGAACTTCGATGCGCTGGAGAAGTGGGCGGGGCAGAACGGCTTGTCGGCGGGGGATCGCGCGAAGCTGGTGAGCGAGCCCAAGGTGCAGGAGCTCTATAAGAAGCTGGTGGACAAGGCGAATGCGGGGCTGGCGCACTATGAGACGATCAAGAAAGTGGCCGTGGTGCCGGATGAGTGGACGGTGGATTCGGGTGAGCTGACGCCGAGCATGAAGCTGAAGCGGCGGGTGATCAACGAGAAATATAAGGAACGGATCGATGCGTTCTACAGTGCGGGCGGGGGGCAGGACTAGAGGCTCGTCGGTGCGGGGCTCAGTGCGGGGCTGGGTTAGGGGCTGGGCCATGCAGGCGGCGCTTTGCCTGGGTGCGAGTGCGGTGGCGCAGGCCCCGGGGGCGGTGCCGACGGATCGGTTTGGGCCACCGGCGTGCGGCAAGGGTGTGAGCCCGGCGGCCGCGACGGTGATGCTTGACCACGCGCGGCACGAGCTGGACGAAGGTGCAAGGGATCCGAAGGCGCTGCCGGCGGCCGAGCCGGTGGAGAACTTCGCGATGGCGCGGTACCGGCTGATGGCCTACGGGGACTGCGCGGGCGAGGGCGCGTGCTACTGGGCGGATCTGGATGCGCAGTTCCGGCGGGCGGAGGCGGCGCTGGGGCGGGAGCTGGCCGGGCGCAGGGCGGGGGAGAAGCTCGCGATGGTGATGGATATCGACGAGACGACGCTGACGAATTACTGCGAGATGCGGCGCGAGGACTTCGGGTACGTGGCGTCGCTGTATGGGCCGTGGGAGGTGAGCCCGGAGGCGGCGGTGGCGATTCCCGGAGCGCGGCGGCTGTATGCGCAGGCCAGGGCGGCGGGGGTGGCGGTGTTCTTTATCACCGGGCGGGCGGGGACTCCGGATGCGGCCACGGGGAGTGCTGCAGGAGCAGCCGGAGGGGACGGGCCGGTGCGGAAGGATGAGACCGAGGCCACGGCGCGGAACCTGGAGGCGGCGGGCTTCAAGGGATGGGCGGGGCTGCGGCTGCGCAATGGGAACGAACGCACGATGCCGACGATCAAGTACAAATCCGAGGAGCGGCGGAAGATCGCGGAGCAGGGGTACCGGATTGTGCTGAGCGTGGGGGATCAGTGGAGCGATCTGCAGGGCGAGCCCAAGGCGGAGCTCAGCGTGAAGCTTCCGAACCCGTTCTATTTCATTCCCTGAGTTGAGGATAGAGGAGCATGGCGGATCGTGGGGAGGAGCTGCGCATCCAAGAGCGCATGGGGAGTTTGCAGCGCGCGAAGAAGGAGGGCAGCCGATTTCTGAACCCGGTCCCTACGGCGGTGGGTGGCTTCAGCCTGATGGCGAAGGTGCTGCCGCTCTACATCCGCAATAAGGCAGAGACCGAGCCCAAACGGGTGCTGGGGCCGTTTGTGACGGATGTGAGCGCGTTTCGGACGGCGCCGGCGAGCGGGCTGCGGGTGACGTGGTTCGGGCACTCGTCGCTGCTGCTGGAGATCGACGGTCTGCGGGTGCTGATCGATCCGGTGTGGGAGCAGCGGGCGAGTCCGTTCCAGTGGATGGGGCCGAAGCGGTTTTTTCCGCCGACGATGCGGCTGGAGGATCTGCCGGAGCTGGATGCGGTTCTGCTGTCGCACGACCACTACGATCACCTGGGGGCGGGGACGATCCGGCGGCTGGCGGGGCTGAAGGTGGCGGCGCGGGCGCTGTGGGTGACGTCGGCCGGGGTTGGGAAGAGGCTGCGGAAGTTCGGCGTGCCTGAAGGACGGATCGCGGAGCTGGACTGGACGCAGAGCCGGGAGATCGCCGGGGCGGAGCCGGGGCAGAGCCTGCGGGTGACGGCCTGGCCGGCGCGGCACTTCTCCGGGCGGGGGCTGCACGACCGCTTTACGACGCTGTGGAGCTCGTTTGTGTTTGAGGGGCCGCGGCACCGTGTGTACTTCGGGGCGGATTCGGGGTGGTGGGAGGGTTTCGGGGAGATCGCGGCACAGTACGACCGCTTCGACCTGACGATGCTGGAGATCGGGGCGTTTCATCCGCTGTGGGCGAGTATCCACCTGGGGCCGGATGGGGCGGCGCGGGCGTTTGAGGCGATGGGCGGGAGCGGGAAGAACGGGCCGCTGATGCCGATCCACTGGGGGCTGTTCAACCTGGCGCTGCATGGGTGGAGGGAGCCGATCGAGCGCCTGGAGGAGCTGGCCGCAGAGCGCGGGCTGGAGCTGTGGACGCCGCGGCCAGGGGTTCCAAGCGAGGTGGTGCGAGGCGAGATTTTACGGGATTCTTGGTGGTCTAAGTGGTGTTGATTGTGCACATTGCGGGAATCAATTAAAGTGAAAGATGATGCCGATTCCAGAGGGCACCATGGCCGGTAACTAGCGACCCGGGTAACGGTAACAAAGTCGCTAGTGGCCCCACAAAAGCCGGGGAGAAGCGACGATTTCACCTTGTGCCGCCGGGGAAAAGCGGGTACAAGGGGAGCTGCGCAGACAAGCTGGGACAATCGTCACAAGAGCCGGAGACCAACCATGGCAACAGGTGGAGCACAGGCGCAGGTCGCATTACGCGAGGTGATGGACATCCGACAGGCGGCGGACTACCTGGGGATCAGCGGCGACACGCTGTATCGCTATGCGTCCGAGGGATTTGTGCCGGCGTTCAAGCTGGGGAACCGGTGGCGGTTCCGGAAGAGCCTGCTGGATAGCTGGATGGATGAGAAGAGCGGGGCGAAGCCGGCTCCGGTGGCCAGGGTGGATGGCACGAAGAAGAAACCGGCGGCGCGCGCGCGGTAGGGTCGGCTTGCGGTCGTGCCTGTGGCGATCTGCGGTGGTCCGAAACGCCGATTCCCTTCGGGAATGACAAACACGAACGGTCAGATTCCCTTCGGGACGGCAACCGAAAGAACTAGGCCCGGACCAGCGTGATGTGGCAGAGCTCGGCGGGGCAGTTGAGGCGGAAGGGGAGGCCGACGGTGCCGACGCCGCGATTCACATAGAGCTGCATGTGGTGGAAGTTGAAGAGCCCCTGCACGTACTTTTTGCCCATGGGCGGAAGGATGAGGGGGCCGATGCCGGGAAGGCGGACCTGGCCTCCGTGGGTGTGGCCGGAGAGCATGAGGTCGATGAGCGGGAAGCGCGGGTGGCGGACGACGTGGTCGACGTAGTCGGGCTCGTGGCAGAGCAGGATAACGGGGGTGCGGGGAAAGGCGGGGATGGCGAGGTTGAGGTCGGGGTCGCGGGTGCCGGCGTCGTCGGTGCCGCAGAGCCAGATGTAGTCGCTGCCGCGCTCGATGGGGATATAGCTGTCGACGAGCACGGGGGTGCCGTGGGCTTCCAGGGGAGCGATGACGTGGTCGGCGCCGACGGCGACGTCGTGGTTGCCGAGGATGGCGAAGCGCTGGGGAGCGTGTAGATCTTCGAGGATTTCGGCGGCAATGCCGGCAGCGTGGTGGGCGACAGCGTCGGTGGCGGGGCCGCGGGAGACGAAGTCGCCGGTGAGGACGACGAGCTCGGGGTTGAGCTTGTTGGTGGCGCGGACGACCTCTTCGAGGAACCAGGGCTCGGTGTATTCCTCGAGGTGGATGTCGGTGATCTGGACGAAGCGGAAGCCGACGAAGGCGTCGGGGAGGTTGCGGATGGCGAAGGTGCGGTGCGTGATCTCGAGCTCGTGGCGGGCGTGCAGGCCGGAGTAGGCGGCGACGCTGATGCCGGCCGCGGAGGCTCCGATGAGGAAGCTGCGGCGGGTGAGCGAGCGGGTGCTGAGGCGACGTCCGCCGCGCAGGCGATCAGGCATAGGTCATGATACCGGGTGCAGTGGAGGCATTGCGAAAGGGCCCGCGGGGGAAGGCGGCGGTGAGCCGGTAGAATCAGTGAGATGCAGCTTCGAGAGAGAAGGCAACAGGGGTTGAAGGCGGCGGTGGCGGAGGGTGCGGACGCGCTGCTGGTGACGCACGGGCCGGATGTCCGCTACCTGAGCGGGTTTACGGGGTCGAGCGGAGCGATGGCGCTGACTCGCGGCGGCGCGGTGCTGTTTACGGATGGGCGCTACACGGCGCAGGCCAAGGCGGAGGCTGCGGGGCTGCGGGTGGTGATTGGGAAGAAGGCACCGGGGCTGCTGGCGACGGAGTGGCTGGCCGGACGCGGGGCGACGAGGTGCGCGTTCGATGCGGGCGTGACGACGGTGGCGCAGCTGGAGGCGATGCGCAAGGTGCTGCCGGGAGCGCAGCGGAGGAGCTTCTTTACGGCGACGCAGGGGATGGTGGCCCGGCTGCGCGAGCTGAAGGACGAAGGCGAGATCCGGATGATGCGGAAGGCGGCGGCGCTGGGCTGCAGGCTCTTCGATGGTGTGCTGGAGAGGATCGTTCCGGGCGGAACCGAGGTGGAGGTGGCGCTGTGGATGGAGTTCGAGGCGCGGCGCGCGGGTGCGGAGGCGATGAGCTTTGACACGATTGTGGCGAGTGGGAAGAGGTCGGCGCTGCCGCACGGGCGGGCGAGCTCGGCGAAGCTGCCGCGGAAGGGATTCGTGACGCTGGATTTCGGTGTGGTGCTGGACGGGTACTGCTCGGATATGACGAGGACGGTGCATCTTGGCCGGGCCACGCAGCGGGAGTGGGACGTGTATCATTCGGTGCTGGAAGCGCAGGAGGCGGGCGTGGCGGCGGTGGCGCCGGGCGTTCGCTGCGGTGAGATCGACGAGGCGGCCCGATCGGTTCTGAGGCGGGCGAAGCTGGACAAGTGGTTTACGCATTCGACCGGGCATGGAGTCGGCCTGGAGATTCATGAGGGACCGCGGCTGGCGGCAAAACAGGAGCAGGTGCTGGAGCCGGGCATGGTCGTGACGATCGAGCCGGGCGTTTACCTGCCCGATGAGTTCGGAGTCCGCATCGAAGACATGGTGCTTGTGACCGAAAGGGGCGGCGATGTGCTGACGGCGGCCAGCCCCAAGGCGTGGATTGAGCTGTAGGAATGAATTGAAGCAATGAACGCATTGAAGGAACTCAGGAGCAAGACGGAATGAGCGGAGAGGATTTGCAGGAGCTGCGGGAGCTGGTGGAGTTCCTGAAAGCGAATGGCGTGGCGGAGTTCGACATGGAGCGCGAGGACCTGAAGGTCCGGCTGAAGTTTGCCGGGGCCGCGGGAGACCTGAGCGGTGTGGATGTGGGGCAGCTGGCGAAGATGATCGCGGCGCAGACCCCGACACAGGTGATGCCGTCGCTGGTGATGGCGGCTCCGGCGCAGGCGGCGGTTCCGGTGGCCTCCGAGGCTGCGGCGGTGGCTGCGCCTGTGGCGAGCGCGGCTCCGGCTGCGGCGAGCGCGCCCGAGGACGGGGCGCATGTGGTGAAGTCGCCGATTGTGGGGACGTTCTACGATGCGCCGTCGCCGGAGGCGGAGCCGTTTGTGAAGGTAGGCGAACGGGTCTCAAGCGGGCAGGTGCTGTGCATCGTCGAGGCGATGAAGCTGATGAACGAAATCGAGGCGGATGCTTCGGGCGAGATTGTGAAGGTGTTCGTCAAGCCGGGGCAGCCGGTGGAGTATGGGCAGCCGCTGTTTGCGATCAAGTAAGCAGCTGGGCTGGGAATGACGGAAAGAAGAGCAAGCGTAACAGCACAGGCAAGAGCAAAGGCAGGGCATGTTTCGTAAGGTTTTGATTGCCAATCGAGGCGAGATTGCGCTGCGCGTCATCTCGGCGTGCAAGGAGATGGGCATCCGCACGGTGGCGGTGTATTCGGAGGCGGACCGTAACAGCCTGCATGTGCGATTCGCCGATGAGGCGATCTGCATCGGGCCGCCGCGGTCGGCGGAGAGCTACCTGAACGTGCCGGCGGTGATCTCGGCGGCGGAGATCGCGGGCGCGGATGCGGTGCATCCGGGGTACGGTCTGCTGAGCGAGAATGCGAACTTCGCGGAGGTGTGCCGGGCGTCGAACATCAAGTTCATCGGGCCGCCGCCGGAGGTGACGCGGATGATGGGCGAGAAGTCCACGGCGCGGCAGACGATGAAGAAGGCGAAGGTGCCGATCCTGCCGGGGTCCGATGGTGTGATCGAGACCGAGGCGGCGGCGCTGGCGTGGGCGCAGAGCGTTGGATATCCGGTGATTCTGAAGGCCGTGGCCGGCGGCGGCGGGCGTGGCATGCGGATCTGCCGCAACAAGGAAGAGCTGCCGGCGCTGTATCAGCAGGCCTCGACCGAGGCGCTGAACGCGTTCGGCAACGGCGAGCTGTACATGGAGAAGTTCATCGAGCGGCCGCGGCATATCGAGTTCCAGGTGCTGGCGGACGAGCACGGCAGCGTGATGAGCCTGGGCGAGCGCGAGTGCTCGATTCAGCGGCGGCACCAGAAGCTGATCGAAGAGGCGCCGAGCCTGCAGGTGACGCCGAAGCTGCGCGAGAAGCTGGGCAAGACGATCGAACGCAGCCTGAAGGAGATCGGCTACTGGAACGCGGGGACGATCGAGTTCCTGATGGACGAGGATGGAGAGATCTACTTCATCGAGATGAACACGCGCATCCAGGTGGAGCACTGCGTGACCGAGATGGTGACGGGCGTGGACCTGGTGAAGGCGCAGCTGCGGATCGCGGCGGGCGAGAAGCTGCGTGACATTGTGCCGGAGCTGCCGCCGATCAACGGGCATGCGATCGAGTGCCGCATCAATGCGGAGCACCCGGACAAGTTCACGCCAAGCCCGGGCAAGATCACGGCATATAACGTGCCGGGCGGCAACGGGGTGCGTGTGGATACGGCGCAGTATGCCGAGGGTGTGGTGCCGCAGTATTATGACTCGCTGATTGCGAAGCTGATCTGCCATGGCAAGGATCGCGAAGAGGCGATGAACAAGATGCAGCGCGCGCTGAGCCAGTTTGTGGTGCAGGGGATCCATACGTCGATTCCGCTGCATCAGCGGATCTTCGCGGATGCGGAGTTCCGGTCAGGGCAGTTCGATACGAAGTTCATGGAGCGGTTCCTGGAGCGGGAGAAGGCGGCGCAGGGACGGGCCTGATCGCCGGTGTCCGGAGATGGGCAAGACAGGGTGGACGGCAATGTTCGAGGTGATGGTTGACCGGACGGCCGAGTAGCCATGGAGCTTGCGCGGCTGTACGCCATTGTGGATCGCGGGACGCTGGACGCGCGTGGGGTGCGCGTGAGTGCGTTCGCGCGTGAGCTGCAGGCGGCCGGAGTCAGGCTGCTGCAGTACAGGGACAAGGATGGGAGTCCGCAGCAGGTGCTGGAGGCGGCGGAGGAGATTGCGAGGATCTTTGCCGGGAGCGGGGCGAGGCTGCTGCTGAACGACCGGGCGGACCTGGCGGTGCTGGCGGGGTGGGACGGCGTGCACGTGGGCCAGGGCGACCTGCCGCCCGAGGCGGCACGGCGGGTGCTGGGCGAGAGCAAGATACTGGGGGTGTCGACGCATAGCGAGACGCAGGTGCGGGCGGCCGAGTCGAGCAGTGCGGATTACGTGGCGGTGGGGCCGGTGTTCGCGACGGGATCGAAGGCGGACGCGGAGCCGGTGATCGGGCTGGAGGGCGTGCGGCGCGCGCGGGCGCTAACGGCAAAGCCGATCGTGGCGATCGGGGGGATCACCCGGGAGACGGCGGCGAGCGTGATCGAGGCCGGAGCGGACTCGGTGGCGGTGATCGGGGCGCTGCTGGTGCCGGGCGAGCGGCCTGGAGAGGTTGCGAGAGACTTTCTGGAGCGTTTGCGATAGGTTGGGGGGTACGTGAACCCACAGAGTTCGTCGTCCCAGGGAAGTGCAGACCCCGCCGCTTCGCCGGTGAGCGAGTCCGGCCGAGCCGACAACAGAGCGGTGGCGCCGAGCGCTGAAGGCACGGCGAAGAAGGCAGACCCCGCCGCTTCGCAGCCACGCCTGGTGCAGGGGATGGGGCTGTTTTCGGCGACAGCCATCGTGATGGGCTCGATGATCGGGTCGGGCATCTTCCTGGTGGCGGCGGATATGAGCAGGACGCTGGGGTCGCCGGCGCTGCTGATCGCGGCATGGCTGGTGACGGCGGTGATGACGATGATCGGCGCGCTGAGCTACGGCGAGTTGGCGGCCATGATGCCCAAGGCCGGCGGACAGTATGTGTATCTGCGCGAGGCGCTGGGGCCGCTGTGGGGGTTTCTGTACGGGTGGACGCTGTTTCTGGTGATTCAGACCGGGACCATTGCGGCGGTGGGAGTTGGGTTCGGCAAATTTCTCGGGGTGTTCTTTCCGAGCGTGAGCGCGAGCCACTGGCTGTGGCATATCGCGCACGTGCCGCCGATCCGGGTAGGGCCGATGGTGCTGGGCAACATGGACATCGGGTTGAACACGGCGAATCTGGCGGCGATCCTGGTGATTACGCTGCTGACGTTTACGAACACGCTGGGCGTGAAGCTGGGCGCGGCGGTGCAGAACGTCTTTACGAGCGCGAAGGTGCTCGCGCTGCTGGGCGTGGTCGGGGTGGGGCTGGTGGCGAAAAATGCGGTGGCGCTGGCCGCGAACTTCGGAGCGCACTGGAGCGCGTTTTTCGCGAACGCCGGGTGGCATAGCGGGCATGCGGTACAGGTCGGGGTGGGTGGACCGACGGTGATGGTGGGCGTGCTGACGGTCATTGCGGTGGTGCAGGTGGGATCGCTGTTCAGCGCGGATGCGTGGAACAACGTGACGTTTACGGCGGGGGAGATACGGAATCCGAAGCGCAATCTGCCGCTGTCGCTGGCGCTGGGCACGGGCGTTGTGCTGCTGCTGTATGTCTGCTGCAACTTTGTGTACCTGAGCGCTTTGCCGCTGGCGGGAACGGCGGAGGCGGCGACGCTGACGGGGCGGGGCATCTCGTTTGCGGCCGAGGATCGGGTGGCGACGGCGGTGATGGAGTCGGTGCTGGGCGGGCTGGGAGCGAAGCTGATGGCGGCGGCGATCCTGATCTCGACGTTCGGGTGCGTGAACGGGATGCTGCTGGCCGGGGCGCGCGTGTACTACGCGATGAGCTGCGACGGATTGTTCTTCAAGAGCACGGGCAAGCTGGATGAGCGCAGCGGCGTGCCGCGCAACTCGCTGTGGCTGCAATGGGCGTGGACGTGCCTGCTGTGCCTGAGCGGAAGCTATGGGCAGCTGCTGGATTATGTAATCTTCGCGGTGCTGGTGTTCTACATCCTGACGATCTTCGGGTTGTTTGTGCTGCGGAGGACGCAGCCGGAGACGCCGCGACCGTACAGGGCCATCGGATACCCGGTGCTGCCGGGGCTGTACATCGTGATGGCGGTGTGGATTTGTGGTGTACTGTTGCGGTATAAGCCCCAATACACGTGGCCAGGGCTGCTGCTGGTGCTGCTCGGGGTACCGGTGTATGCGATGTGGCGGCGCGGTGGGCAGAGGCTTACGGAAGCAGCGGAATAATCGGATAGTCAAGGAGAGACAGGGCTCGGAATGGCGAATCTGTTTGCGACGAAGTCCATGAAGGTTCTGATGGCCGAGGCTCACGCCGAGGGCAGCGGAACGCTGAAGCGATCGCTGGGTGTGTTTCAGCTCACCGCTTTAGGTGTAGGTGCGGTCATCGGGGCGGGCATCTTTGTGCTCGCCGGGCTGGGCGCGCACTATGCCGGGCCGGGGCTGATGCTCTCGTTTGTGCTGAGTGGACTGGGATGCGCGTTTGCGGGGCTCTGCTATGCGGAGTTCGCGGCGATGATCCCGCTGGCGGGCTCCGCCTACACGTATGCGTATGCCACGCTGGGCGAGCTGGTGGCGTGGATCATCGGCTGGGATCTGACGCTGGAATACGCGATGGGCGCGAGCACGGTGAGCTCCGGGTGGTCCAACCACTTCATCGAGCTGATGCAGATCTTCCATATCAATTTCCCCTTGTGGCTGGCGTATGACCACTGGACGGCTCTGGGGGTGGCGGTGGACAACATCGGGCGGCAGGTGATGGCGGCCAGCTATGCGGCGATCACGCCCGGGACGCAGGCCTACCTGGAGCAGCTGGCGGCGCTGAAGGCGCACCCCACGGCGGACATGCTGGTGCGGGCGCATGCGCTGCTGAACGCGCCGGTGATCTTCGGGCATGAGGTGGGGCTGAACCTGCCGGCGTTCATCATTGCGCTGATCGTGACATCGATCCTGGCGATCGGTATCCAGGAGTCGGCGAAGTTCAACTCCGGCATCGTGGTGGTGAAGGTGGCGGTGGTGTTGTTTGTGCTGGCGCTGGGCTCGCACTATGTGCACGCGGCGAACTGGGGTCACTCGTGGCACACGTTTGCGCCGATGGGCATGGCGGGCGTGGGCGCCGGAGCGGCGTATATCTTCTTCGCGTACATCGGCTTCGACGCGGTTTCGACGACGGCACAGGAGGCGAAGAATCCGCAGCGCGACCTGCCGATCGGCATCATCCTGTCGCTGATGATCTGCACGCTGCTGTATATCGGTGTGGCGGCGGTGCTGACGGGCATGGTGCCGTGGCAGCAGGTGAACATCGAGGCGCCGATCGCGCGGGCGTTCCTGGACCGCGGCCTGGGATGGGCGAGCGACATCATCACGGCCGGCGCGCTGGCGGGGCTGACCAGCGTGATGCTGGTGATGCTTCTGGGACAGACACGCGTGCTGTACGCGATGGCGAACGATGGGCTGCTGCCGCGGAAGTTCTTCGCGGAGGTTCATCCGAAGTACCGGACGCCGTTCCGGAATACGTATCTTGTGGGCACGATTGCCGGTGTGGTGGGCGCGCTGACGCCGATCGATGACATCGGCAAGATGGTGAACATTGGAACGCTGCTGGCGTTTGTGATCGTGTGCACCTCGATCATGGTGCTGCGCCGGACGCAGCCGGAGAAGGAACGTCCGTTCCGCACGCCGTGGGTGCCGGTCGTGCCGATTCTTGGCATCCTGTTCAACGGCTACATGATGATCGAGCTGGGCTGGGTGAACTGGGCGCGGCTGATTATCTGGCTGGCGATCGGGCTCGTCGTCTACTTTACCTACGGGCAGAAGCACAGCCGGGTACAGCGGGGGGACCTTCCGGCGGAGCTGTCAGGCACCGAGGCGCATGTGGCGGAGTAGCGAGGGCGCTTCGGCCTAGCCTGCGTGAAGATCTGAGGCTGAGGGTTGTGTAGAGTCGTGCGTTTCGAGTGGCGCGTGCTTGCGAGCGGTGAGCTGACCCAGCTCATTGCGTGCTCGTGCGCGCGGGCCGGATGCGGGGCTGTCTCCACCCCGGCTCCATGCGTGATCCTCCGGTCGAGAGGACGGCGTTTATCTTTCAGGGGATCTGCTTGTCGTCGGACTGTGACTGTGACTGTGACTGTGACTGTGACTGTGGCTGTGGCTGGGATTGCGATTGCGGCTGCGGGTGCGAGTCGAGCGAGGCGGTCGCGGGCTTGCGGGGCCGCTGGGTTGATGGCGGCACGGGCAGGTTCGCCGAGTTGATCGGTGCGGGGTCGTCGCGCAGCTTGAGGAAGAGCGTGCCGGCGGAGGCCGGGCGCGGAACGGTCAGCGAGCTGCCGGTGTAGCCGTCGGGCACGGGAGAGGGCGTCGCGAAGGCTGGGTCGGACGAGACCGCGTCGATCAGGAAGAGGTTGCTGCCCGAAAGCGTGCACGGCTGCGCGACATCGGGCGGGCACTGGAGCGCGGTGAGCTGCGGCAGGCGGACCAGGGTGCCGAGCGGCAGCCAGTCGCTGCTGGCGTCCTCCTCCGGAGCGCCGCCGGCGTCCCCGCGCTTTCCGGGGGAGGCCGGGTAGATCACGCGCATGTGCAGAGCACCGAAGGCGTTGGGGCCGAAGGAGCGCAGCGGATCGAGGGTGGCGACGACCGTGTGAGGATCCTGCAGCAGAAGGCCGCCTGCGGGCGCGAGGGTAAGGACGGCGCGGAGGGTGCTGTCGACGGTCTCGATCTCCAGGCGGGTGTTGCGGGGAAAGGTCTGCGAGCTCTTGACGGTGAAGCTGAGGGGAGCGGCCAGCGGGAGGTCGTCGGCGCTGGTCAGGGTGATCATGGGGGAGCCGCCGCGGTCGGAGTTGCGGCTGAGCAGGGTGACGACGGGCCGCGGGGTCGAGACGGTTACGGGAACGGTCAGCACGCGGCCGTCGTGCAGGGTGACACGCGCGGTGAGGCGATCGCCGACCTTGGTGGGCGGGGCGGGGCTGTTGGGGGCCAGGCCGAGGCGGAGGGTTTTGGAGGCATCGGCCGGGTCTGTGCCGTCGGCCGGGGCCGCCGGGGGAAGCGGGGTGAAGCTGAGGTCGCCGAGCGCGATCCGCTCGATCTGGTCCAGGCGCGTGCCGGAGAGCAGGAGGGTCCGGTCGGCGGCGTGGATTTCGACGGAGGCGACGTGCGCGGGCTCGGCAAAGGTGCGGGTCGAGAGCTCGTCGGCTTTGGGCTGGCCGTACTGCTGGATGGCGAGGTGGAGATCGCCCGGGGTCATGTCGCGCTCGAGCGGAAGGCTGAGCGAGAGCAGGTTCGGCTGTTCAGGGGAGGGGACGGGCTTGAACTCGATCTTCTGCGCGCTGCTGCTGCCGCGGGGCTGCGCGGTGATGGTGTGCACGCAGGCGGAGCCGGTGGAGGTGATGAGCAGCTGCGCGGAGTGGCCGGCGATGAGCGGGCTCTCCGCGGCGGGGTCGCCGGCGATCTCCCACTTGTCGCCGGGGAGCTGCTGAAGAGGAAGCGTGGGGCCGGTAAAGGAGTCGAAGCCCCACTGACCCTGGATGGTGCCGGTCAGGCGGATGGGCCTGGGCTGGGGCTTGACGGGCGGGAGCGGCTTTTCGGGGACCTTGGCCTCTTTCGGGGCATCCGCATGCGGCAGCGGGCGTGGCGACTCGTGCAGCTCGACGCGGTGCTCGGAGTCGCGCTGGAGAACCAGGCCGCCCTGGTAGGCGTCGGGGACAAGCGGGATGTCCGGCTCCGCGGGAGCGCCGTCCGGGACGTTGAGGTGCAGGACCAGGTCGTGCGCGAGCGAGGTGGAGAAGACCAGCGGAGCGCCTTCGATGGGGAGAACGACGGAGGGCTCGATGAGGCACGCAACCTGCGTGACATCGGCGGGCCGCAGCGGGGGCGTGCGCGAGGCCTGCACGGAGGGAAGGCCGATAACGAGCACCGACTTGGGGTTGTGGAAGGAGGGCGGTGTGTTCAGGCGCAGGTTCATGGCATCGCTCTGCGGAAAGGCGATGGCCGGGATGTATTGGTACTGCGCGGTGTGGAGGTTGGAGGTGAGACGGACGAGGTCGACGATGGCGCCGACGTAGGCGGAGTAGAGACCGCCGCCGGCCGCGGAGGTGTAGCTGGCGGCCTGGATGAAGTCCGATCCCGGGCCGCTGGCGAGCGCGGTGACGATGGAGTTGCCGTGGCCGTCGTCGAGGAGGCTCTGGCTGCCGGTCTGGGTGAGGCAGGTGAACTGGGTGTCGACCGGGCGCTTGAAGCAGTCACCGTTGGGCTTGAGGGCGAGGGTGCGGGCGAGCAGGTCGGAGTGCTTCTGGAGCTCGGCGGCATCGGCCGGGGGGACGCGGCGGATGTCGGAGAGGTATTTCTCGATGCGGGCCTGCTCGAAGCCGGCCTCGGCGAGGTCCTGCGAGGCTCGAACGAAGACGCCGGGACGGCCCCGCACGGCGGATTTCAGGGTGGAGAAGTCGCCGCCTGTCTCGGGGGCGAGAAAGAGGACGGCCTGCTGGGCTTCCTTGGGGACGGTGACGAAGACGCCTTCCTCGCGGACCTTCTTCTGCCAGGTCTCGATGCGGGTGAACCACTCGTCGGGGGGCGGGTTGGTGGTGCCGCGCAGGAAGACGCAGATAAGGAGGTACTTGACGGATTGCGTGGAGGGAAGGTCGGGGTGCAGCCAGATGCGATCGCCGGCCTGCAGGTTGGGGACCTCGGCGATGGGCAGGGTCTTGTCGCCGCGAGTGACGCGTATGTTGATGCGCGGGCCGACCAGGTCGAAGCGCGCATCAACGGCCTTACTCGGCCGGACGGCGCAGAGTAGAAGGACCGACAGCAGGAGCACACGAGCGCATCTGACCATGCTCTAAGTTTAGATGCGCGAGCTCCGATGCGGTTAGCAGCACCGCCATTTCGGCATCCTCTATAAGTGGGATGAGCGAAGAACTTTTGGCTACGGATCTGGTGTCAGAAGCCGCTATTCCGGCGGCTCAATCCCGTATTTGACGGAAAGAAACGTCTGCAGGTCCGGAGAGAGCGCGGCTGCCAGCTCCTGCCAGGTGAGCAGCTTGAGGCGCCAGGCGAAGCCCGGGGCTTGGACGGCCGAGAGCACGCTGTACCAGAGATCGATCAGGTCGTGGCGGCGGGCGTCGCAAAGGACACAGAACGAAGCCTCTGCGGCGAACGCGGCAAGAACGTTGCGGATCAGCTGGTATCCCTCGAGGTGCAGCTTCACGGAAGGCCGCGGCAGATTCAGCGTGGGATCGTCGGGGTCGAAGAGCGGATCGCGAGGTGTGCGTGCGATGACCCTGCGCGGAAGACGGTCGACATCGAAGACGTCTTCCAGGTCCCGGTAGCGCTCCACCAGCGCCGGCGCGGCGGTCTGGAAATCGGCTTCGGTGAGCTTCGCTTCGACGAACAGGCTGCCGAGCTTCAGGTCGATCTCGGTGCGATCCGTCAGCCCGGGGCGCCCGGCGAGATCGTGCGCTCCGGCACGTCCGCGGCGTTGCGAGCGGAGGGGAACACCGGGACGGGCGCCAAAGCAGGGCTGCACCGTGCGGTCCACATTGAGCAGAGCGGCCACGGGTGTGGCGAGCTGCGCGCCGTCGAAGACATCCGGGTGGCAGAAGATATTCATCAGCAGGGCATCGGAGCTGGAGGCGGAGTCGAGCTCCATCCATTGCCAGTCGTGCCGCGCGCGGGAGCGGCGGGAGGCGGTGTGGACCTTGGCCAGACGCTGAAGCCAGTCCGCGTGCGCGCAGATGCGGTCGTACGCCGCAGGGTGGAAGTTGCCGTGACGGCCCTCGCCGTCGCGGCCGAAGAGGATGGCCGGAGAGGCGCCGGTGGAGAGCTCGTGCAGATAGCCGTGAGTGTGGGCGAGCTGCGCGGCGCGGGCGCTGAGATCGCGGCGCAGCATGGAGGCGGTCCAGGCTGGGCTCATGGGCTTGGGCGTCATACGTGGTCCCCGCCGTCAGTGTCCCATGAGCAGGGAGCGATGGAGGCGGATCGCGATAGCCAGGATCGTATCGGGCCGTGATCTGTGAAGAGTTGTCTGTGCTGCTGCGACTGGGATGGATTTACGTCGCACCACGTCGCTGGCTGGGCTATTCAAAGCAGCAAATGACCGCGATCGACGCGGAAAATTAAGCGCTTGCGGACCAGAAGCCGTGTGCTATAGTTGCGACGCTCGAAGGGTAGTAGCTGCGGCCCAGTCGTGGGCTTGATGGTGAGCTCTTCGCGTGTCTCTCATTTCTCCCCCGGCCCCCTTGCAGACAGCACACGAGCGCGATGCTTTCCTTTCTGGTCATTGCCCGTGCGAAGAATGTTTCTCTGTCGCGGTGTTCGCACCGTGATCGTGGCTCGTTCCATCGCATGCACTGAGCACGTGACATGGACCGCACTGCCCCGGCGGCAGTGCGACGCACTTGGAGGGACCCATGGCGATCGAGTTCGACGTCACCCGTCCGGATGACCTTCTTCGCCTGAAATTTCGTGGCGATAATCTTCGGCTGGATGAGAGCGAGGCGGAGACTCCGGCGCTGGTTGTCGAGGATGCGAACGCTCCGGCATTTCTGACGGTGACCTTTCCGCCGCAGAGTATCGCCGAGACCGCTTTCTTTGAGTCCAGCGTGGTCTCGCCCGAGACGAACAAGCCCGATCCGGATGACGCGACGGTGACGGAGCCGCTGCCAGGGGCGGGCCATGTGAAGGCCCGGATTGCGCATCCGAGCCGGCTCGTGTTCAAAGTGGCCGCGGGGAAGCGCATCGCCTACACGGCCGCCGGTGTGCTGGACTGGTCTGCGCTGGAGCTGAGCGTCAATCCGATTGCCGCCGTGCCGCCTTCACCCACGCAGGCGCAGATCCATGCGGCTCCGGGGATTGCCGCTCCGCAGGCGACGGAGACCGCCATCGAGCTGCCCTATCGGCTGTCGATCTCACCCAACGCGGGCGTGCGCTGGGCGCATCGACTGCTTCCCTTTACGTCGCGGGGGAGAACGGAGCTGTGGCACACGCGGCTGCAGCTGGCGAACGCCGGGGAGGCGGTGGAGCTTTCCGCGAGTCAACCCGTGGCGCTGCGAGCGATCTTCTCCGAAGACTTCAATGCCATCCATCCGCCCGCGCCTGCGCTGGAGGATCCGGATCTGGGGCGCACGGCGATGTCGCCCAGCGATCGCCATCAGATCGTGATCCTGACCTCGGCGTTCCACGGCTACGAGGTGGATGAGGAGCTGGTAGTTCCCCTCGGCGGCGGCCTTCGTGCGGCCGCGCTGCAGAACATACGGATGACGTTCACGGTTCCGTATGTTCCACAGCCGTTCTTTGCGGATCAGCTGATGCTGTCGTCGCTGGGAGGGTGGCTGCGATCGCGGGGAAACTGGAATCCGCCGCGCGTGGCCAAGCCTCGGCGGCCTCGTCCGGTGAGAGAGGCCGCGGAGCTGGAGCGGCAGATCTTTGCCAACCCGCAGCTGGCCAACCGGCAGATAGAAGGAGCGCATGCCAACCTGAGGGCGGAGCGCCTTCCGGTCGCGGCGGCAGCGAACGATCTGATCAGCGCGGAGCTCGCGGGAATCCTGTTTCCGCAGCCCGCCGAAGAGCAGCTGGATCTCTCCGAATGGGTGCACAACGCGACGCAGGGCCGCGATCACTATGTGCGCATCGTCTATGAAGGCGAGCTGTGGCCGTTCCGCAATCGCGCAGCGCTGATCAAGGTCACCGAACGCAAGTTCAAAGAACAGGGCGGGCTGGTTGTCGCCTATCTGTTTCAGCACATGTTCCTCGTGGTTCGGGAGCCGGTCAAGAACTTCGCCGCCTCGGACCGCGCGATGCCGTTCAAGCAGGTACGCCTGACGACGCTGGTGACGCCGGACATCGCGGACCCGCACCTCATCGCGGGAACGCAGCGATCGTTCTGGGTGGAGGTGATGACCAGCACGACCACGCGCGCCCGCTTCAAGTTCCATGCGGTGGGAACGGATGTGGGCGGCAACCAGACCGACTTCACCATTCCGATGATGTTTGTTTCGATCCGCGAGAATGCGGCAAATCGCAAGGCAGCCGCGGCAGAGTACAACGCCAGCGGAAGCCCGGATCTGCTGGCCGCGCGCAGTGCCGCCGTACCCGGGCAGAAGGTGGTGTTTGCGGAACGCAACGCGGCCAAGCCGACCGACAACACGCAGCTGGTGGCTGAGGCGATCAACTTCGTGATGGACAACGCGGGCAGTGCTCCCGCGATGCTGAAGGCCGATGTGAGGATTCCGCAGGTGGAGGAGCTGCTGGGCAAAGACTCGCCCGCCAGCATCCGCTATTTCGCGGACTATGTAGCCAAAGGTGTGGATGCCGCGACCGGAGTTTTTGCGGAGGTTGTGAAGGAAGACTTCAGCAAGTTTCTTCCGGATAATCCGTTTGCCGGGATGGTGGCGAACACGCTGGGGGTGACGTTCAGCAGCGATCAGGCTGGAGGATTCGCCACGCCCAACCTGGGTGTCTCGACCCTGACGCGCGAGCTTGGACCGCTGGCGGGCAAGGCCGCGGATGCGCTGACCGACACGTTCGATCCTGCCACGTTCTTTCAGAAGGGGATGGCGCAGCTGTTCGGCAGCTTCGATCTCGTAGACCTTCTGCCGAAGAGCACGATGGGAAAGAATGCGCCGAAGCTGAACACCTCGTCGCAGGACATCCCGGGAGGCAAGCTGCTGCTGGCGACGCTGGACTGGGAGCCGGAGATCGACAACCTCGACCTGGGAATCGCGTCGTTCGAGAAGGACTATCGCGGCGACAAGACCAAGCTGGTGATCCATGGTGAGATTCAGAAGCCTGTGAAGCTCGACAGCCTGGGGGCTCCGCTTGCGGATGATGTGAGCTTCAACTTCAACGGAAAGCTGAACTCCTTCCGCGTGAGTGTGCTGAAGTCGGTGTTCATCAACTTCGACGAGTTCGGCTTTACCTCGAAGAGCAAGGCAAAACCCGATGTGAGCGTGAAGCTGGACCCGGCGACGCCCGTGGAGTTCGCCGGCGATCTGAAGTTTGTGGAAGAGCTTCGCAAGGCGATTCCTCCGGATCTGTTCGGCGACGGCCCGAGCCTGGATATCGCGCCTACCGGCATCCGCGCGGGATTTGCGTTCGCGCTTCCGCCCATCGCGGTGGGCGTGTTCGCGCTGAAGGACGTGAGCCTGGGAGTGGCGCTGACGCTTCCGTTCCTGGATGGAAAGCCTACATTCGACTTCAACGTCTCGGAGCGGGCGCGACCGTTTCTGCTCTCGGTGGCGATCTTCGGCGGCGGCGGGTTCTTTCATCTGCAGCTCGACACAGCGGGTATCAAGCTGGTGGAGGCGGCGTTCGAGTTCGGTGCGACCGCATCGATCGATCTCGGGGTCGCGAGCGGCGGCGTCCACATCATGGCCGGCATCTACTTCAAGCTCGAGCGCAAGGAGAGCGACCCGAGCGGAGCGCTGGCGCCGACGCTCTCCGGCTATCTCAGGATGGGTGGCTACCTGAGCGTGCTGGGGCTGATCAAGGTGTCGCTCGAATTCATGCTGAGCTTCACCTACGACGGGGCCAAGGACAAGGCCTACGGGCGCGCGACGCTAACGGTGAAGGTGGAGATCGCGTTCTTCAGCACCTCGGTCGAGGTAACGGTGGAGAAGGCGTTCGGCGGCAGCAGCGGAGATCCCAGGTTCCGCGAGCTGTTTTCCTCCGCGCCGGTGTGGAACCAGTACGCGGCGGCGTTTGCGTAAGAAAGGGAGATCGTCATGGCAGCAACTCAGACTGTCCTGTTTACCGCTTTGCCGCGCATGAGCCAGAACCCCGGCACGCTTCCGATATCGGTGTACGTGTCGCCGCGGCTGATGGGCGAGAGCCACCTGGGAGCGTTTCCGGATTGGGTGAACTGGACGGGTCTGCTGAAGGAACGCGGGCTCGTGCTCACGTTTCGCAACGGCACGCGCACGGCGGACATCGAGGTGGATACGGCTGTGTTGGTTCCGCGGCTGTGGAGCGCGCTGTTCAATCGCGAGACGCTGGTGCGGTCGCGCACGTTCGACGACTACTCCACGCACGGCATCATCTCTTTCTCGATGCGCGAGAGTCTGAGCGCGTTGAAGGCCGTGTACCAGGAGGCCGGGGTCGTACTCGCTTTGCCGTCGGGAGCGGGCAACCAGCAGGAAGCGGGCCGGGGAGGCAATCGCAGCGTGCTCAGCAGCCTGATCGACGGGCTCGACGTGCACTGGAACGGGGATCGCGGCAAGGGCTGGCGGCAGGCGGTGCGGCGGATGAATGCTTCGGCGGGAGCGACGTTCTCCAAGCCGCGTGCACTGAGTGGATCGCTGGACGGCGAAGGTCTGATCACGGCCACGCGCAATGCCGCATCGTTCCGTGGCGTGGCCGTGCCGTTCTCTGTGTACAACCACATGCCCACGCCTGACCGCGCCACGGCGGGCGATGTGACGATCGATCCGAAGGCGATCGACTTCCACCAGGCGCTCAGTTCGCTGGACTCTCATCCGGAGCTGCTGCGAGCGCTGGGGCTGATCTTCGACGTGGAGCTTCCGGCGGACTTCCTGCAGGGGACGGCTCTCGGTGCGTTCGATCGCGTGGCGGTGGAGAAGACGGATCTGCCCTGGCAGCTCGCGACCAGCTCGCCTCCGCTGGAGACGGCGTACTGCTACTTCCCGGTTGGGGCGAACCGCTTCTTCTTCACGGCCTCGCGGACGATGACGCCGGGCTCGGCGCCGGCGCAGGTGCTTGGTCTGCTGAACCTCGACCCGGAGCGCTTCGGGCTGGCGCAGGTGGACGTGGATGGCGGGATGCACAAGGCGATCATGCTGGCCGAGACGTGGAACGATCCTGACCCGGACCGCAATCTCGATTCCAGCGCCGCGCCGGAACAGGCGCCGCACCCCGATGTCTACGACCCGGAGGCCACACTGCCTTCTCTTCGTTCGGGCGGGCTGCAGCTGTATGCGGACGGGCGCGGTCTGCACGTGCTGGATTCGATTCATCAGTCCAAGGCCTTCAACGATGCGCTGGAGGCTGGAGGCGCTCAGCCGCGGCCTTTCTTTGCCGAAGATCTGGTGCGTGGATACAGGCTGGACGTGTGGGACTCGGCGACAAAGGCCTGGCACTCGCTGCATCAGCGCGCGGGCGAGTACGAGATCGGCGAGGATCGCCTTCCGTTCCGTACCGAGATCGAGGAGGGCTTTCAGCAGCTAGCCGCGACGCAGCCGGCTCCGGGAGCCGACCCTGCGGACAAGGATTTGTATGTGCATGAGGCGATCGCGCGATGGGCGGGATGGAGCCTGAGCGTGCCCATGCCGGGCAAGGCGATGAGCCGGTTCGGCGATCCCGCGAAGGCTGTTCCTCCGGACGGAGACGATCCTGAGTACCGGACCGACGAAGCGATCACGCCGTACAAGGTGCGTGCCACGTACAGCGCGATTCCTGGCACTCTGCCACGGCTGAAGTTCGGGCGACGGTATCGCGTGCGTGCGCGTGCGGTGGACCTGGCCGGAAACAGCCTTGGGCTCGGTGAGCCGCTGGCGGACACACTGTCGGCCGTGATGGCGCTGCCTCGCGATGCGGACGGCTTTGCGTTTCTGCGCTATGAGCCTGTGCCGCCGCCGCTGGTGGTGATTCGCGACGAGCTCGCGGTGACCTCCCCGGGATCGGCGGTCGACCGGCTGGTGATCCGCACGTTCAACGCGGACGTGAGCCAGGACGGTGCACCGGCGATCCTTATAGCTGGGGACCGCTTTCTGCTGCCGCCGCGCACCAGCGTGGAGATGGCGGAGCGGCTGGGGATGTTCGACGATGGCGCGGGAAAGCTGAAGACGGACGCGGCGACATATCAACTCGCGGCGGATCGTGATGCGGCGGAGCTTCCGGCGGCGAGCATCGCGATAGCAGGGAAGACGGACAGCTATCCGATCCTGGTGGACGAGGGCGTGCCTGCGCTTCCGTACCTCCCGGACCTGCTGTCGCGAGGTGCGGCGTTGCGCGATCTTCCCGGGGCACCAGCCTTCAGCGTGGGCAATGCGGCTCCAGGCGCTGGACCGGAAGCTCCGGTCGGCTACCGTGTCCTGGACGATATCAACCCCCGTGCGGGGTCGGCGTCGTTGATTGGCTTCAGCGCGGACGACGACTGGCAGAGCACGACGGGAATTCGTCTTGTACTGAGCGAGCCGCAGGCCGACATGATGGACGTTCGGCCCCAGTGGGATCCGGCGAAGCGCGTGCTGACCGTCTTTCTGCCCAAGGGGCAGGTTGCCGTCACACCGCTAAGCAGCTTTGTCGCAGTAGAAGACCTGAAGCTGATGGGGATATGGCAGTGGCTGCGTGAGTTCATCGACCGCGCGACGATTGTGAGTGCGCAGCCCGAGGAGCTGCTGCCGGGGTTCCCGGCCGACCGGATTGCCCATGTGCTGCAGCGCGCCGTAGAAGGCGGCCACTGGATGCTGACGCCGCCGCGCCTGCTGACACTGGTGCATGCGGTGCAGCAACCTATCGGACACCCGCGCTTTCGAGCGCTGTCGGTGAGCCACGATCAGGCGACCGTCGCCGGGGCATTGCAGACGGCGCGCATGCGTGGCCGGCCGGATCCCGGAGAGCTGGGCACGATCTCGGCGTGGCGTCGTTTCGGTGCGACCGACGCCTTCCTGCTTGGCGCGCTGAAGATCCATGGAGCGAGCACGGGCCGCGTGGACATCACGGCGGAGTGGACCGATCCTGTCGACGATCCGCTCGCCGCTGGCCCCGATCAGACGCACTCCAAGGCGCATGTGGAGACTCTGCCGCTCTCGGGCGTGGCGGAGGGGTACGTGCGCGCCTCGGGGACGGACTATCGTGCTGTCGGCTACTACGATCCGGAGCACGATCAGATCGCGATGGTGCGCGATGGCGACCGCTCTCTGAAGGCGGCGAGCTACGACCTGGTCTTCGGTCAAGCTGCGCCGCGGCATGTGCTGAATGACACGAAGCGGCACCGGATCAGCTACTCGGCTACGGCGACGTCGCGCTTTCAGGAGTACTTCCAGCAGGACCTGGAGTTCACGCGCACAAGCCTGCCGGTGATGGTGGATGTGCCCGCATCGGCCCGCCCGCTTGCGCCCGAGGTGGTGTACGTTGTGCCGACCTTTGGCTGGCAGCGGCAGACCGATACGAACATGAAGCGCAGTGTTCGCTTTGGAGGCGGTCTGCGTGTGTATCTCGAGCGCGGTTGGTACTCTTCCGGCGAGGGCGAGTTGCTCGGCGTAGCGCTATGGAGCTCGGCCAATGGATCACTGACACAACAGCAGCGCGACAAGTTCAAACCCTTCATCACGCAGTGGGGCATGGATCCGATCTGGCAGACGGCGAACCTCTCCTCTGTTCCCGCTATCTTCAACTTCCCCGATGCCGTGGAGTCCGACTCTGGTGTATCGCTGGAAGAGAGCAGCGCGGCGATCGCTGCGGGACAGCCGGGACGGGTGGACGTGGTGGGCTTTACGCCGCAGTATGACGAAACGCGCCAGCTCTGGTTCGCGGATCTGACCGTGAACCTGGGACCGACGTACTCGCCGTTCATCCGGCTCGCGCTGGTTCGGTATCAGCCCCATGCGCTGGATGACGCCCGCATCTCGCGCGCGGTGCTGGCGGGATTTTCGCAGCTGACTCCCGACCGCGTGGCGACCGTAACCGCGGATCCGCATCACCCGCGCACGCTGCGCGTCACCGTGAGTGGCGTGGCGCCTCGCGGACCGCAGCCGGAGGGCCGGGGTGAACCGCGTCCCGCTCGGCCCAC
>DATLMQ010000075.1:0-7166 GCA_035537215.1 Acidobacteriaceae bacterium | reverse complement strand
CGACGAAGCCATCTCCCGCGCCAAAGCCATCGTCCTCGCCGCCACCCACTTCAACGACCCAGCCATCGTCGCCGAAGCCTCCGAAGCCATCACCGGCACCATGAAGGGCCTCGCCGCCGCCGCCATCGCCGAGCAGGACCGCATGCAAACCCGCGGCTGGTAACCCCTTCAACTTCGAAAGAAAGAGAAAGCCGCTCTGAGCATGAGCGGCTTCTTCGCACGCCACAAAGTGAGCATCTTCTGGATCAACACCGGCGACGATTTCAGGCAACGTTACATTGGGCAAAGTGGTCTGCTTCGCCCGTTTGCAACAGGATGCCGAAGTACTTGACTCGAGGCACAGTAGTTTCGAGGACTCCGTCGCGCAAAAGTCCCCATGAATGTTGCCGCCATAGCCCATCGTCGCTGAGCGCATATCCGGTTGCGATGCCCACCATGCCAGACCTCCGGGCACTCCAGACTGCCGCCACATTCTGGTGGCACATACTTGATTTCATCTTCTTCATGGTGATCGGACCAGTCATCACGAATCCCGCCTCCAGAAGCTTTTCTACATCTGGATCAACATCGGAGGGAGCAACGATGAATACTCCGCCAAACCGGAGCAGCAATGACTTGAGCTTCCTGAGATCTGGCTGTTCGCGAGCCGCCCTCCGCAGTCGGTCTGCAAGAAACTTTCGTTGTTCGTCGTTCATCCGACGAAGCGTAACATGACGCGGGCACGACAAAGTCCGGCTCAGAGACGACGCCCCAAACTCCTGGCAACGCATAGTGGTGCCTCCTACAGCTTCCGAACTTCTGCGGAAGCTTTTTGCATCGCCCCCTCCCCTCCCCGACTCCAAAGCCTGTCCCTTGAAAGCGCAGGCACGCATGCCCCACCAGTTCTCCACCCTCACCTTCACCCCCTCCGTCAAAGCCGTGCAGGACGAGATGGGCAGCCGCCGCGCCGGCGACGCCCTCTCCGCCCGCGCCCCCGCCAACGACGCCCTCTCCGCCGACGAGCGCTCCTTCATCGCCCTCCGCGACAGCTTCTACATGGCCTCCGTCACCGAATCCGGCTGGCCCTACGTCCAGCATCGCGGCGGCCCCGCCGGCTTCCTCCGCGTCCTCGACGACCGCACCCTCGCCTTCGCCGACGTCACCGGCAACCGCCAGTACATCTCCGCCGGCAACCTCCGCGCCTCCGACCGCGTCGCCCTCTTCCTCATGGACTACCCCCACCAGGCCCGCCTCAAGATCCTCGGCCACGCCGATCTCCTCCCCTGGGCCGACGCCCCGCCCTGGAAAACCGATCTCCTCCTCGATCCCCACGCCCGCCCCGAACGCGTTCTCCTCATCCACCTCGCCGCCTTCGACTGGAACTGCCCCCAGCACATCACCCCCCGCTGGACCGCCGACGAGATCCTCCGCAGCCCCGTCGGCCAGCGCCTCGCCGCACTCAAATCCGAAAACGAAAAACTCCGCCAGGCCCTCGCCCTCGCCACCCGCATCAGCACGCCCGCCGATCGGTAGCCGCCCCGCCACCCACACCCGCGCCTCTACAATCACCTCAATGCCCGACTCCCCCCTCATCGGCGTCCTCGCCCTCCAGGGCGCCTTCGACGTCCACGCCAAACGCCTCACCGAACTCGGCGCCTCCACCCGCCTCGTCCGCAAGCCCGCAGACCTCGCCGGTCTTGACGGCCTGGTCATCCCCGGCGGCGAATCCTCCACCTTCCTCTACCACCTCGAGCGCGCCGGCTTCTTCGACGTCCTCAACGAGTTCGTCCACACCCACCCCACCTTCGGCACCTGCGCCGGCGTCATCCTCCTCGCCAAAGACGTCGCCAACCCGCCCCAGCGCTCCTTCGCCGCCCTCGACATCGCCGTCCAGCGCAACGCCTACGGCCGCCAGAACGACTCCCTCATCCTCAACACCGAAACCGAGCTCCCCGGCGGCCCCATGGAGATGGTCTTCATCCGCGCCCCCCGCATCAGCCGCCTCGGCCCCGGCATCGAAACCCTGGCCTCCCGCAACGGCGACCCCGTCCTCATCCGCTCCGGCCGCCTCCTCGCCGCCACCTTCCACCCCGAGCTCTCCGACGACCGCCGCGTCCACCAGCTCTTCCTCGACATCGTCCGGCGCGAGCCGCGCTCCACCCCCTAGCGACCCTCCTCGGAAAAGAAAACGGGCTCCGCGCACATGCCCGGAGCCCGTTCCCTTCCACCGCGTTCGACCCGCTACACCGCCTTGCGTCGGCGCAGCGCTCCCACCATGCCCAGTGCTCCGGTCCCCAGCAGCACCAGGCTTCCCGGCTCCGGCGTGGGCAGCAGCTGCCCCCGTATCTCGCCTGCGGGGAAGTTCACATCGTGGATATTCACGTACGCCAGCCCGCTCTCCAGCCCCGCGATAAACGTCGTCTCCGTCAGGCCTCCGCCAAACGCAAACGTGCTCAGATCGAAGCTGTTCGTATACGTTCCCGAGGTCGTCGTCGGGAACCCGGGAAACGGAACCACCACCGGCGCGGACACTCCCGGAGGCGCGCAGCAATGAATATGCGCCGCGCTCGCCGGTGCCGTCAGC
Organism: Acidobacteriaceae bacterium; assembly: GCA_035537215.1. Lineage (GTDB taxonomy): Bacteria > Acidobacteriota > Terriglobia > Terriglobales > Acidobacteriaceae > Granulicella. The sequence continues at coordinate 4,603 of DATLMQ010000075.1, read as the reverse complement.
CCCGAAAAGCTCTCCGACACCGTCAGCAGATTGCCATTCAGGATGACCGTGGCAAACCCCGTGGCAGCCGACGGCGTCGGCGGCGCCTCCTGCGATCCCGTCATCACCGCCGTTAACGTCACCGTATCCGCAAGACACTTCGACCCTGCTCCGCTGAACAGGACCAATGCGCCCACAACGACAAAACGTCTGAACTGCATAGGACACCTCACTCGCACTGCTTTCTTAGGCCCGTGCACCGCGGGGAACACGCTGCTTGCTCAGGACGTCCACTCCCGTTCTTCCCGGCCGGCAACGCGCTGCTCTCTTTTTCCGCTTGCCCGCTTCGATGGCAGATCATAGGTCACGCGTTTCGCGCGCGCTCGCAAATATACGAAAAAATCGCAATCGCCCCCCGCCCCACCCCGTCAGACCCCGGTCCACCCCCCGCCAGCTCTGGCCAGCCCCCTCGCCCTCCAAACTTTTTCCACCGCTCTCGCAATCCCCGCGACACGATTTCGGAACCGGAGTAATCTGGTGCTGCGCGCGTACCCTGTGGCCTCCGGTCCTTCCCATGCCGACGATCCTCAATCCACCGGACATCCGACAGCCCCGTCGCCCCGACCGGCATCCAGGCATCGGGGAGGGCGACAACGGCTCAGGCCGCCGTCCGCCCACCGACAAGCGCACCGGCGGCAACGGCGACGGCGATAACTGGAGCGACCGCCCCCAGGGCCGCCGCGGCCCCCGCGAGCGCCTCTCCCAGGCCCGCATCGGTCTCTTCTTCGCCCTCGGCGGCGACCTCATGTTCTTCATCGCCCTGGTCAGCGTCTTCTTTGTCAACAAGTCCGCCGGCCACTTCGACGCCTACAGCCGCTACGTCAACGACTGGCTGCCCACCTCGGTCCCGTCCATCCTCTGGCTCAACACCGCCGTCCTGCTCATCAGCTCCGCCACCGCCGAGATCGCCCGCCGCGCCATGTTCCGCGAGCACGACCTCATGGACGAGTGGTTCGGCTTCGGCCGCCCCACCTCCCGCCGCGCCGCCCGCTGGCTCTCGGTCACCCTCGTCCTCGGCGGCCTCTTCCTCGCCGGCCAGTGGGTCGCCTGGCAGCAGCTCGCCACCCAGCACGTCTTCTACAGCTCCAACCCCAGCAGCCACTACTTCTACCTGATCACCGTCACCCACGCCATCCATCTCTTCCTCGGCGTCGCCGGCCTGATCGCCGCGCTCGTCATCCTCGCCCGCTCCCGTCAGCTCACCGGCCGCCAGGTCGTCGTCGACTCCACCGTCTGGTACTGGCACGTCATGGGCGTCCTCTGGATCTTCCTCTTCGCCCTCCTCGAGTTCTTCCAGTAACCCCCCGCCCCTCCCTACGCCGTCGACAGCTCCCGCGGCAGAAACACGCTGAACACCGTTCCCGTGCACGGCTGCCGGTCCGTGCTCCACACCCGCAGCCGGCCCTCATGCTTCTCGATGATCCCCTTCGAGATCCACAGTCCCAGCCCCGTCCCGTTGCTCTCCTGGGTCGTATAAAACGCGTCGAAGATCCGCGCCCGCACCTCCGCGCTCATCCCGTGGCCCGTATCCGCCACCGTGATCCGCACGCCCCTCCTCCCCGTCTGCCACAGCGTTCCATTGCGCATCCGCACCACCAGCCGTCCTCCCGTGCGCATCGAGTCGATCGCATTCCCCACCAGGTTGTTCAGCACCTGCCGTATATCGCCCTCATAGCACACAATCGGGTCGGCCCCCCGCTCCTGGTACACCACCTCGATCCGCGAATTCAGCAGCCTCCCCTGGTGCAGCGCCACCACCGACTGGATCAGCTCCTGCGGCGGAACCTCCCGCGGCCGCGTCGACTGCCGGTGAAACCGCAGCGTGTGCGTCGCAATCTGCGACACCCTCGCCAGCTCCAGCTCCGCCAGCGACATGTACTCGTGCATCTCCGGCGGCAGCCCCTCGTGCTCCTTCACCAGGTACAGAAGATTCGTCACCGCCTCCAGGGGATTATTGATCTCGTGCGAGATCGACGCCGCCAGCCGTCCCACCGCGGCCAGCTTCTCACTCTGCACCAGCGCCGTCTCCGCCTGCTTCTGCTGCGTCAGGTCCGTCAGAAACACGGCCGCCCGCGTCGACTGCGGCTCCTTGCTGCTCGATGGCAGCAGCGTCATCCCCACCAGCAGCGGAATGATCCTCCCATCCCGCGCCCGGTACGCCTTCTGGTACGGCACGCACGTCCCCGTCTCCAGCATCCGCTCGGTCGCCAGCCGGTCCGCCTCCGCGAACTCCGGCGGCGTCAGCTCATCCCACCGCACCTCCCCGCGCTCCACCTCTTCCGCCGTATACCCGATCAGCCGCAGCAGCGCCGGATTCGCATACGTAATCCGCCCGTCCACATCGCTGATGTTGATGCTCACACTCGCGTTCTCAATCAGCCGCCGAAACCGCTCCTCGGACGTGCGCAGGAAATCCCGCTCCGTCCGCAGCTCCGCCAGCACACCGTCGCGCGCCGCCAGCGCATCCCGCACCTCGTACTGCCGCATCCGCGCCCGCACCGCCGCCCGCAGGCTGCTCACCATCGTCTCGGTCCGTATCGGCCGTTCCAGCAGAATCGGCAGCCCCAGATGCCGGTACCGTTCCTGCGTGCGCCCGCGCCGCACACTCCGGGCCCCCATCGTCAGAATCACGATGGGAAAGTCCGACCACGCCGGCTGCTCGTGCACCACCTCCACCAGCTTCTGCGTCACCGCCTTCGTCAGCGACTCTTCCGCGATCAGCAGCGGCCCAATCGGCTCCCTGCTCGCCGCCTCCAGCAGCGGCAGCGCGTCCCGGCACGCCTCGGCCTTCAGTCCGTGCTGCTGCAGCACCTCGACGATCAGCTCCGCATCACGCCCCGTCGGCGCGACAACCCGCACAGTCAAGCTCATGAGGGATCGGCCCTATGTTCCCTGTTGTCCATTCGATGCCGGAACCAGCGTCTCGGGTACCCCGGTCAACAGTCCCCGTAAGCCCGTCAACGGCAGCCCCACGCTAATGCCCCCGCCTCCCATGTGCAGCTCGCGCAGCGTGCGCTCATGCGGTCCCACCCGCTGCTTCAACACCGACACCATCTGCCGGATCGACCCGTTGTGCTCAAAGTACCGCAGCAGCACCACCGTATCCGCCAGGTAGCTGACGTCCACCTCCGTCTGCATCGTGCCCACCATCCCCTGCAGTGTCAGCACAAGGAACGTGATAATCCCCTTCTGATTCAGGTAGGCGACCAGCTCATGCAGGTGCAGAATCAAATCCCGCTCCCCCGGCATCGAGTTCATAAAGCCGGTCAGGCTGTCGATCACCACCACCCTCGTGTCGCGCTCCTCCACGTCCCGCCGTATCTGCCAGATAAACTCTCCCGGCGCCAGCTCCGCCGGGTCCACCTGGGTCATCAGCAGCGTCCCGCGCTCGATCTGCGCCTCCACGTCCATCCCCAGCAGCTCCGCCCGCCCCTTCGCGATCCGCAGCCCCTCGTCGAACGCATACACCATCGCGCGGTCGCCCCGGCACGCCGCCGCATACGCATACTGCATCGCGAGCGTCGACTTCCCCACACCGGTCGGCCCCGTAAACAGGGTCGTCGATCCCCGCGCGATCCCGCCCCCGAACATCTGGTCCAGCGCCCCGATCCCGCTGGCGATCCGCTCCCCGAACTCTCCGTCCCCGTGATCCCCCGCGATCAGCCGCGGATAGATCCTCACCCCGCCCTTCCGGATGTTGTAATCGTGCAGACCTTCGCTGTACGCCGACCCCCGCAGCTTCACCACCTCAATCTGCCGCCGCGTCACCCCGAAGCTGCGCGGGACCTTGGCCATAAAGAACACCCCGTGCGCTATGCTGCGCAGCTGCGTGTCGTTCACATCCGTAGTCCGGTCGTCCAGCAGAAGCACCGTCGTCTCCCGCCCGGAAAAAAACTGCTTCAGCGCCAGCAGCTGCCGCCTGTACCGGATCGCGTCCGACGCCAGCAGGCGCAGCTCCGACAGCGAGTCGATCACCAGCCGCGTCGGCTTCACCTCGTCGATCTTCCCCGTCAGCCGCTGGATCGTGGTCGCCAGCTCGATCTCGCTGGGGTGAAAGACCGTGTACTGCTCCTCCGGCGAAAGACTCGCCTCCGCCGGCGTAAACTCCGCGATCGGGATCTCCGCCGGGTCCCACCCATGCGACCGGATCGACCCCTCCAGCTCGCTGCGCGGCTCCGACAGCGTGATATACAGCGATCGTTCCCCCGCCAGCGTTCCCGCCCGGACAAACTGCATCGCGACGGTCGTCTTCCCGGTCCCTGGATCGCCTTCCAGCAGGTACATCTGCCCGGGTGGCAGACCCCCAAGTAAAATCTCGTTCAGACCCGGAACACCCGTGTCGAGGCGTTCAGCCGCTTCGTGCGTGGACATGAGGCCCAGAATACCCGAACCGGCCCATCGTGAGTCGCCTTATCCCTCAGTTTCACGGTGCCTCGCACGCCACCCCAATCACCTCGGGACACCCGGCCGCCGCCACTCTCATCCCCCGCAGCTCGTGTCCACTCTCCAGCCCACCGGCCTTCGATCACCCAGACCCCTACCCAAACCCCTACCCAAACCCCTA
>DATLMQ010000074.1:0-7738 GCA_035537215.1 Acidobacteriaceae bacterium | reverse complement strand
ACCTTCAGGGGCTTGCCCTCGGAGCCGTTATCGGTGTCCTTCACCGCGGAGGTGACCTTGACGTGGGTGAAGCCGCTGGCGCGGTAGAGGGCTTCGATGGAGCTGCGGTCGGCGTCGACCAGCTGTGTGCTGTAGGTTCCGCTGCGGACGTAGAGGTCGGCGCCTTTGACGCGGAGGCGCTGCTCGATGAGGTCGTTGCTGAAGTACTTGTTGCCGGTAAGGCGGACGGAGCGGACCTTGTGGCGGCGGCCGGGATCGACGATGTACTGGACGGTGACGTTGTCCGTGCCTTCGCCGAGGAGCTTGACCGAGTCCTGCGCATCGAAGTAGCCCTTGCGCTGGAGGAAGTCGCGGATGTTGAAGGCGCCTTCGTTGAGGAGATCACGGTCGACGGCGCCCTCCTCATAGACGGGGACGAGGAGCTTCTTGCGCGAGTCCGAGACCTTGGTGCCGTCGATGGTGACGTGCACGACGGGGCCCTGATTGGCCAGAAAGCCGTAGTCCAGCTCCTCGCGGGGAGGGGCGTAGGTCTGGCTCTGGAGGCTGATGGTGCCTTCGAGGTGCTCCTTCTTCTGGTAGTAGCCGCGAACGCCTGAGAGGGCGTTGCCGCTGGTCTCGCGTGTGACCTTGACGCGGCAGTCGCGGCGGATGAGCTTGTCGAAGGCGGTGGAGATGCGGCCGCAGTCAAGCTTGCCCTTTTTGCGGAAGTCGGGAACGGTGATGCCGGGGTCCTTGCCCTGGAGGGCGACCTGGCCGACCCGCGCCTGGGGACCCTGGCGAACGGTGAAGATGGCGTTTACCTGATGGTTGACGTCGTCGCGGGTGGTGGCGACCTGCACGTCAGCACCGTAGTAGCCGTTCTGCTGAAGGGACAGCTGAACGCCCTGGATGGCGGCGGGGATGTCGGGCTCACTGAAGGGTGTGCCGGGTTCGAGCTTGGTGGCGAATGCGAGCAGGGAGGTGAGGCGCTCCTGGTTGACGCCGTGGATCTCAACGCGGCCGACGTAGTAGCGGGGGACGCCGGCGTAGACGAGCGTGAGACCGGTGGCGCCTCGCTCGGCGGTGACGGAGATGTTGCGGTAACGGCCGCTGGCGAAGAGGCGGCGGAGGTCGGCGCGGACCTTTTCGGGATCGAGCGGTTGACCGGATTTCTGGGTGAGATCGGCGAAGATGGCGTCCCCGGAGGCGAAGTTCACGCCCTGAAAACGGATGGCCTCGACCGGGGTGCCGCGCTGCGACCAGAGACTGGTGGAGAGCGGCGGCAGCGGATTGACTACGGTCGGGCCGGAGCCGGAATCGTTGCCGATGGTCTTCTGGCTGCGAGGGTCCTGGCTGGCCTGCGGGGTGCCGATGGGAGCGTTGGGATTGGTGGAGGACTGCGGCTGAGCAGCCTGGCCGGCGGCCTGCGAGTTCACCGTGCTGGGGCTCTGCGCCGGGGCGGCGGATGGCAGGGCGGGCAGCAGGGCGGCGGCGAGCAGGAGCACGGAAGACGCGAAGGGACGCACGGGGCAAAGGGCCCGCGGTCCCGAGGTCAGGATCGCGAGCGGGCTCTCGACATAATCCGATCGCCTGCTCCGGCCAAACACCTCTGGACCCTCCACCATGTATTTTCGCCGAGGAGGCGATCTCTGCTCGAGGACTCGGGCGGATCGCTCCTACTCCATTTTATTTTCGAGCCACCTCGATCGGACTCGAAGCCAGAACCGTGTGGTTTTCCGTAGAGATGCAGAATACGCACGTGGGGTTCACTGAGCGAGGGTAGCCGCGGCTCGCTCGTATACTTAGACGTTATGAGCAGAGACCCAAGCGGCGAGGATTTGACGCGGCGCGAGGGCGAGATTTCCCCAGCGGACGGCGGGCTCGACGACGGTCTTGAGGCCGGTCTCGTCATCGACGAGCGGGAGCGATACTCGCGCCAGGTGCTGTTCGCTCCCATTGGCGAGGCCGGGCAGCGGCGGTTGCGAGGGCGGCACGTTGCGGTGCTCGGGGTTGGGGCGACGGGGGCGGCGACGGCAGGGCTGCTGGCACGGGCGGGAGTGGGTCGGCTGACGATCATCGACCGGGACTTTGTGGAGCCTTCGAACCTGCAGCGGCAGGTGCTGTTCGATGAAGACGATGCCCGGCAGGAACTGCCGAAGGCGGAGGCGGCGCGGCGGCACCTGGGCCGGATCAACCGCGGGGTCGAGGTGCAGGCGCACATCGCGGACTTTACGCCAGAGAATGCGGAGTCGCTGGTGGGAGCGGCGGAGCTGGTGCTGGACTGCACGGATAACTTCGAGACGCGGTATCTGCTGAACGACCTTTGCGTGCGGGATGGGCGGCCGTGGATCTACGCCGCAGCGGTGGGGGCATATGCGGCGACGATGAATATCTTGCCGCGGGGAGCGGGAGGCGAGGCGGGAGAATTCGAGGCGACGGCATGCCTGGCCTGCCTGTTTCCGGCGAGCCCGTCGGGAAACCTGGAGACGTGCGAGACGGCGGGGATCCTGTCGACGGCGGTGAACCTTGCGGCGTCCATCCAGGTGACGGAGGCGCTGAAGCTGCTGACGGGACAGCCGGAAAGGATGCGCAGGACGCTGCTCTCGTGGGACTTGTGGACCGGGGAGCGGTCGGAGGTGGGCGCGGGGAGGCCGCGGGCGGACTGCGAGGTCTGTGGGCAGCGGCGGTTCGGCGCGCTGGAGGGGAAGGGCCGGGCGCATATCACGCTGTGCGGGCGGAACTCGGTGCAGATTCATGAGCATGACCGGCCGGTAGACCTGGCCGCGCTGGCGCGGAGGCTGGAGCCGCTGGGCACGGTGCGGGCGAATGGGATGCTACTTCGGTTCCAGGTTCCACCGCATACGCTGACGGTGTTTCCGGACGGACGGGCGCTGGTGCAGGGAACGACGGATGTGGGCCGCGCGCGGTCGCTATATGCCAGATACATTGGCGCTTAGGCGGCGATTGCGGCGTTTGGGACAACCCGGCAGCAGGGCGGCGACTCCAATCGTCTGAAACTTTTCAAGACTGGTTACGTTACGCTGATACCAGGCGACCCTTGCCGGCACAGCTTGAATGTACCGAGTGGGGATATGCCGGATGGACGTTCAAGGCCTACCAACAATGCAGACAAAACCAAATGCCGGCTTGTTCAAGCGGAATCCTCCAATCGCCGGCGAAGCCGAGGCCATCGAGCGGGCCAAGAACGGCGATCCTGATGCCTTCTCCAAGCTGTACGCGCTGCACAAGCGGCGTGTGTATACCCTGTGCCTTCGCATGCTGGGCAACGTCTCTGAAGCGGAGGACATGACCCAGGAAGCTTTTCTTCACCTCTTCCGCAAGCTGGGGAGCTTCCGCGGAGAGAGCGCGTTTTCCACGTGGCTGCACCGGCTGACGGTGAACCTGGTACTGATGCACCTGCGCAAGAAGGGCCTGCAGCTGGTTTCACTGGAAGAGACGATCAACCCCTCGGAAGAGGATGCACCGAAGCGCGACTTCGGGTCGCGTGATACTCAGCTGGCGGGGTCGGTCGACCGGGTCACGCTGGAGCGCGCGGTGGCTTCCCTGCCCCCGGGGTACCGAATGGTATTCGTCCTTCACGATGTGGAGGGTTTTGAACACAACGAGATTGCTACCATGCTGGAGTGTTCGACCGGCAACAGCAAGTCCCAACTCCACAAGGCGCGCCTGAAACTGCGGGAGCTGCTGCGCCAGCCCGAACAGCTTCCGGAGCTGGAGAGCACGCGGGAGGTTATGCAGTGACGGACCTCGCCAACTTCGACTTCGACTCGATGACCACTGCGGAGTTTGAGCAGCATCTGCCAGAGCTTTTCGCCAGCAGTGATGGCGGAAAGGTGAGCGAAGATCAGCGGCTGGCCGGATTTCTTGCAAAGAACCCCGACTGTGCGGCGCTGGTCCGCGATCTGGAGACCATCGCGGAGACAGCCAAGGGGCTGTTCGAGCCGGACCATGAGCCCAGTGATGCCGTGTGGTCCAAGATCGCGACACAGCTGCAGCATGAGCCGGCCGAACTTTCGGCCGACGGAGATGTGGACGGGTCTGAGGACCCAACCAAGTAGCCGCCGGGGGAAGCTCTTCGGGATGTTTCGACGCGCTAGGATGGGATAGATCTTTCACGCGCGTATGGACCCAAACGTAATTCCTTCAACTGAATCCAGCCCTGGACGGCCGGTAGAGCGAATTGTGCTCACCGGCTTCATGGGCTCGGGGAAGACTACGCTTGGACGGCTGCTGGCGAAACGGCTGCGGTGGCAGTTCCTGGACCTGGACGGCCTCTTAGAGAGGCGCGCCGGGCGCAGCGTGGCGGCCATCTTCGCGGAGAGCGGAGAGGCTGAGTTTCGGCGGCTCGAGTCAGAGGCGCTGGTCGAGGCTCTCAGAGCATCCGAGGTAGTGCTGGCGCTGGGCGGGGGAACGTTGGAGACCGCCCCGAATGCCGCGATGCTCTCAACTGCGGAGCGGACGCATGTGGTTCTGCTAAGTGCGCCCTTCCCGGTTTTGTACGAGCGCTGTGTGCGGCAGAGCTCGGACCCGAGTGCAGCGGTGCGGCCGCTGCTGGGCGATCGAGATTCTGTGGAAGAGCGCTTGATTCGCCGCGAACGCCTGTATCGCGCGGCGGCGCATGTTGTTCTGGATACTTCCGGGCAGAGCCCCGAGGAGAGCGTGGCGGCGCTGCTGGAGACTCTGCGGATGCAAGATATCGGCACCGCTCGCTAGCCGCGGCTGCGGATGCGTGCATCACAGGCAGCAGCAAGCATTTACAAGCATGGCCAAGCCTCCCTTTACGCTACGTCCGCTCAGCACCACGTTTACTCTCTTTCCCCGGGATGAACAGCGCCGGGCCGTCCGCGGACACATTCTCTTCTTCTTCGCGATGGTGCTGGCGGGCGCGGTTGTGTGGAGGCTGCGGTCGGTTCTCGAAGTTGTGTACGTGAGCGCGTTGTTCGCCGTGGTGCTTACGCCGGTGGTGGAACGGGTGATGCGGCTTCGCATCGGGCGCTGGCAGCCGTCACGGACGGTTTCCGTCCTTGCACTTGTGCTCGCGGTTTTTGCCGGGCTGGCGGTGTTCCTGGTGGTGGGGCTGCCACCGGTGTTGCATGACGTCCAGCATTTCGCATCGGATCTGCCGAAACGCGTCCCGGAGGTGGTGGCAAGGATCAAACATCTGCCGATGGCCGACAGAATGGGTGTGGACTCGCTGACGAACAAGGCGGAGGGCCTTGTAGCGACGACCGCAAGCTATGTCGTCGCCTCCGCCCCGAAGTGGATTTCGCGGATGCTGGACGTGGTGACCGCGGGGATCCTGTGCGTGTACTTCATGCTGGAGGGAGAGTTCGCGTACTACTACTTTCTCTCGTTCTTCCCGATCGAGTCGCGGGACCGGCTGGCGCGGACGCTACTCGCAGCCGAAGGCCGAATGAGCAAGTGGCTGCTGGGACAGGCATCGCTGATGCTGATCCTGGGTGTGAGCAGCACGATTGTCTTCGGGTTCCTGCACGTACGCTACTTCTTCTTGCTGGGCGTGCTGATGGGACTCTTCAATCTGATCCCGGTAATCGGTGGCGTGATCACGATCCTGCTGGCGGCGGGCGTGGCCGCGCTGGATTCAGTGTCGAAGATGGCGGGAGTGTTCATTTTCTATGGGATCTATATTCAGATCGAGAATGCGTATCTGACGCCGCGGATTATGCGCAGCAGTGTGAACCTGATGGGGCTCTCCGTGCTGATTGCGCTGCTGGCGGGGTCGGCGCTGGCGGGGGTGGTGGGTGCGCTGGTAGCCGTGCCTACGGCAGCGCTGGTGGCCGTGCTGATGGATGAGTACCTGGTACAGAAAGACGCTGAGGCGGCCGCGGCGGTGAGCAAGGCGGAGGCCAGCGCGCAGTAGCGCCGGCCCTCTTCGCCAAGGGCGTCAGCTGCGGGTGGTGAAGGCCCAGGTGGTGGTGCTGTGGAAGGTTTGCCCGGGCTTCAGCTCCGTGGAGGGGAAGCTGGGGTGATTGGGTGAGTCCGGGAAGTGCTGTGTCTCCAGGCAGAAGCCGGTACGCTTGGCATACTTGGTGCCGGCGGGGCTGGAGAAGGTGCCGTCAAGGAAGTTGCCGGAGTAGAACTGCACGCCGGGTTGGGTGGTTTCGACGCTGAGCACGCGTCCACTCTGGGGGTCGAAGACCTGAGCAGCGGGATGGAGCTGCCCCATGGCGCCACGCAGGACCCAGTTGTGGTCGTAGCCGCCGCCGAGCTTGATCTGAGGGTGGTCGGAGTTGATGCGGGAACCGATGACCTGTGGGTGTGTGAAGTCGAACGGTGTGCCGGCTACGGGGGCGAGTTCACCGGTGGGGATCAGGGTAGCGTTGACCGGCGTGTACTTGTCTGCGTCGATGGTGGCGACCTGGTCAAGGATGGTGCCGTGGCCCTGGCCAGCCAGGTTGAAGTAGGTGTGATTGGTGAGATTCACGACGGTGGGCTTATCCGTGGTGGCGCTGTACTCGATGCGCACGACGTTGTCCTGCAGCGTGTACCGCACGTGCGCCGTGAGCTTGCCGGGGAAACCCTGGTCGCCGTCGGGACTAACCAGCGTGAGCTCCACGCCGGAGGGGATCTGCTTGCCGGTCCAGTTCAGCTGATCGAAGCCCTTCTTGCCGCCATGCAGCGCGTTCGGAGCCTCGTTGACAGTGATCTGGAAGGGCTTGCCTTCAAGCGTGAAGCGACCGTTCGCAATGCGGTTGGCGTAGCGTCCGGGGACGGAGCCGAAGAAGGTCTTGTTGTCCTTGAGGTAGGCGTCGAAGCTGCCGTAGCCGAGGACGACGTCCGCCACGGCACCTTTGCGGTCCTTGGTGGTGAGGGAGACGACGCGGGCGCCGTAGGTCATCACCTTCAGCTCAACGGCCGCACTTTTGAGCGTGAAGATCTGCACGGGATCGCCGCCGGGCATGTGGCCGAAGGACGACTGTGTCACGGAGGTTGTAGCGGCGGCGGCACTGAGCGAAGTCATGAAAAGCAGAATAACTCGAACAAGTTTCATCAGCGTGGTTTGCTCCCAGATTCACTTGCGTGACCGCAAGAAAACGTACCCGTCACTATACTGGACCGCCGATGCCTTTGACGATGATGGTACGCGGGGAACGCTGCCTGGTGCTGGGGAGCGCTCTCACGCTCGTGACTGGCGAATGCGCTGTCAACGAGGTCATCGACTTAGACAGGCGACGCCCGGCGTGCACATCGGCCGGCTTCCCCGGCGGGGGGACGAGAGCGGCGGTCCCTTGCATCCCCGCGATGCTGGGGGCATAAGGCGATGGGGATCGATGGACCTGACGCTGGTGGAGAGATAGACCGGAGACAGGAGCGCCCCGCGGATCGAAAGATCGCGGGGCGTTTCGCTGCGGGAAGAGGTTACTTGAGCTCGTAGCCGGCGAAGAAGTAGCCGATCTCGAAGGCGGCGGTGTCCTCGGCATCGGAGCCGTGGATGGCGTTCTCGCCGATGGAAGCCGCGAACTTCTTGCGGATGGTGCCCACGTCAGCCTTGGCCGGATCAGTCGCACCCATCAGCTTGCGGAAGTCGGCGATAGCGTTGTCTTTCTCGAGGACCATGGGGACGATCGTGCCGGAGCTCATGAAGGTGGTGAGCTCGCCGAAGAACGGGCGGGCGGCGTGCACGTAGTAGAAGCCCTCGGCTTGTTCGGTGGTGAGGCCGATCTTCTTGATAGCGACGATCTTGAACCCTGCCTTCTCGATTTCGGCGAGAATAGCG
>DATLMQ010000073.1:0-7154 GCA_035537215.1 Acidobacteriaceae bacterium | reverse complement strand
GGCGGCGCGGCTGGGGCTGAAGGCGTGCATCCTGGTGCCGGCGGACCTGGAGCCGGCGAAGATTCTGAACACGCAGGTGTACGGCGCGCGGCTGGTGCGGATCGATGGGAACTACGACCATGTGAACCGGCTGTGCACGCTGATTGCGGATGAGTACAACTGGGGCTTTGTGAATGTGAACCTGCGGCCGTACTACGCCGAGGGATCGAAGACGGTGGGGTACGAGATTGCCGAGCAGCTGGGGTGGAAGCTGCCGGATAACGTGGTGTGCCCGATGGCGGGAGGGTCGCTGATCCGGAAGATCCGGAAGGCGTTCGATGAGCTGGTGGCGCTGGGGCTGGTGGAAGACAAGCCGGTGCGGTTCTTCGGGGCGCAGGCGACCGGGTGCTCGCCGATCAGCCATGCGGTGAAGCAGGGATGGGACGGGATCGAGCCGCAGCGGCCGAACACGATTGCGCGGTCGCTGGCGATCGGGAATCCGGCGGATGGACCGGCGGCGGCGAAGATGATTCAGTCGACCGGCGGGTTTGCGGAGGATGTGTCGGATGTGGAGATCGTCGCGGGTATCCAGGAGCTGGCGGAGACTGAGGGCATCTTTACGGAGACAGCCGGCGGTGTGACGACGGCGGTGACGGCGAAGCTGATTGCGCAGGGACGGATCGGCGCGGAGGAGACGACGGTGCTCTGCATCACGGGCAACGGGCTGAAGACGACCGATGCGCTGGCGGGACGGTACGCCGAGGAGCGTGCGGTGAAGCCGCGGATGGCGGAGTTCGATGCGTATCTGCGAGAGGTGGACGGAAGTCTGGTTGGAGCGGCTGCAGAGGAAGAGCTGGAGCTGGCGGGAGGAGTGCGTTGAGCGTGAAGGTGACGCTGCCGACGGCGTTGGCCCGGCATACGGATGGACAGAAGACGTTTGCGAGTGAAGCCAAGAACCTGCCGGGACTGCTGGCGGAGTTCGAGGCGAAGTTTCCGGCGCTGGCGCAGAATGTGAAGGATGCCGATGGGAAGCTGCGGAAGTTCATCAACGTGTATGTGAACGATGAGGACATCCGGTTTCTGGGCGGGGATTCGCATGAGTTCGCCGATGGCGATGAGGTGATGCTGATCCCGAGTATTGCGGGCGGCTGCTGATCCGGCGCTGAGGGTACAGAATGTGAAACCGGCGGAGCTTAGGCTCCGCCGGTTTTTGTTTGGGCAGATGCTCAGCGGATTAGGGACAAAGCTCCATGGTGGCCTTCACGAGCTGTGAGGGGGTCGGCAGCAGGAGCTTCAAATCGGGATTCTTTGCGAGGATCTTGGAAAGATTGGCGGCCAGTTCGCCGTAAGAGAGATGAGGGTCGGCCCTGATCCAGATGAACCGAAATGCTCTGTATTGAAAGATCTTTGCTAGCTCGGCGGGGATTTCTTCCGGCGCAAAAGGTAGGTCGTTGATCTGGGCATGGCCATCGGGGAGGTAGGTAACAAAGATTTGTCTGTCATCGCCCATCCAGGATGCTTGCTCATAGGTGCAGGGATGAACGAGAGCGAGCGCGAGACCCTGTGGCTTCTGGGGAGTTGGACGAGAGGCACTCTGGAGAGCCAGCATCGCGATCGTCAGGAGCACAAGCGCTAGAGACCGTGTCCAGTGGCGGGTCATAGTTGCAATAGACACTGCCGGCCGCATGTTTGTTCCTGCGGAGTTATTTCAGCATCGCCGCCGGCACAGGTTCATCAGGGTTGGAAGGCTTCGAGGCGGCGGCAGGCTTCGACGAGGTCTTCCTGTTTTTTGGCGAAGCAGAAGCGGAGGAGGTGGTCGCCGCGGTTGTGGCCGGTATGGGGGTCGGTGAGGAAGAAGGCGGAGCCGGCGACGGCGGCGACACCGGTGTCGGCGAGGCGGCGGCGGGCTTTGGACTTGCTGTCGGAGCCGGGGATGCGGGAGGCGTCGGCGAGGACGTAATAGGCTCCGGTGGGAACGGAGGGGGTGAGGCCGGCGCGGGCGAGGGAGGCGCAGAGGGTGTCGCGATGGGCCTGGTACTCGGTGGAGAGGCCGTCGTAGAAGCTTTGCGGGAGGGCGAGGAGGCCGGCGGCGGCTCCGTGCTGGAGCGGGGCGGGGGCGCAGACGTAGGTGAGGTCGTGGAAGTAGCCGATGGAGGGGATCCAGCGGGCGGAGGCGGCGAGGTAGCCGAGACGCCAGCCGGTGATGGAGAAGGTTTTGGAGAAGCCGGAGATGGTGACGGTGCGCTCGGCCATGCCAGGGAGGGAGGCGAAGCTGGTGTGGCGGTGGCCGTCGAAGAGGAAGTACTCGTAGATCTCGTCGGTGAAGACGAAGAGGTCGTGCTGGAGGACGAGCTCGGCGATGGACTGGAGCTCGGCGCGGGAGAAGACCTTGCCGGAGGGGTTGCCGGGTGAGTTGAGGATGAGGCCGCGGGTGCGGGGGGTGATGGAGGCGCGGAGGCGGTCGAGGTCGAGGGCCCAGTCGGGCTGAGAGAGCGGGATGGCGATGGGCTGGACGCGCTGGGAGCGCAGGGTGGCGAGGTGGTAGCCGTAGAAGGGCTCGAAGACGATGCACTCGTCACCGGGGTTGAGCAGGGCGAGGAGGGCGGCGTGGAGGGCGCCGGTGGCGCCGCTGGTGACGAGGACTTCGGTGGCGGGGTCGACGGGGAGGCGGTTGTAGGCGGCGAGTTTTTGCGCGATGGCTTCGCGGAGGGGGGTGATGCCGTCGAGGCGGGTGTAGATGTTGAGGCCGGCGTCGATGGCCTGGTGCGCGGCGGCGACGACGGGGTGGGGAGGGTCGGTGTCGCAGACGCCCTGCGCGAGGTTGATGCCGCCCATGTCCTGGCAGGCGACGGTCATGGCGCGGATCTCGGACTGCACGAGGCCGGGGGCGAGGTCGCTGAGGCGGAGCGCGGAGGAGGAAGAGGGCGAGGGAGCGGAGGCGAGGGAGGGCATAGGAAAGGGCGCCTGGAAAAGCGCCCTTTCATGGTACCGAATCGGTGGCCCGTGGATCGTCGGAGCGAAGAGCTTAGCTGGAACGACGAGGCTCAGCTGGAGCGGAGAGGCTGGGCTGGGCGTCAGATGACGTGGAGCAGGTACAGAATTACAACGATCAGCAGGATGGTGCCCAGGCCGCCCGCAGGGTAGTACCCCCAGCCGCGGGAGTAGGGGTAGCTGGGGAAGGACGCGAACATGAGGACCAGCAGGATGACGATCAGGATGATCAAGTCTTGCCTCCGGAGGAGAAACCCTCTGCTTGCTGATAGATGCGAAGAGCGGAAGCGCCGTTATCCGAGAAGGGGGAACCGGGGAAGTTTCGTGCATGGCCATGCGGGACGAGGGACCAGAGCAACGCGGGACGAGGTATTCGCGCTCTGAATGGAACGAGCAGATGGAGCGCCGCGCAGGCGAGCGCTCTCTAAGAAATGCTCCAGAAAGCAGGCACATCATGTTTCTCGGACTTGCAGCGTTGTTGGCGGTTCTGTGGGTGGTTCTCTTCTTCGCGGTGCACGTGACCAGCTTCGCGATCCATATTCTGATCATTCTGGCGGTCATTTCGCTGATCGGCCACTTCCTGGGCGGACGCCGGACGGCGGTGTAGGAAGGCCGCAGACGAAGACGCCACGCGGGCTCCCTGGAGCGACCGCGTGGCGTTGTCAGTTTGGGGCGAGCCGATGTGGGCTCAGAGTTGTGGAGGTTTACTGTCGGGCTACGTTGTGGGCCGGCTGCTGTGGCGGGGGCGGGATCGGCGCGTTGGCGGCGAGTGCCTCCGGGGTCTCTTCGGCGAGGCGCGGCAGCTTGGCGGCGAGGGCAATCTCCAGGACTTCATCCATCTGCTCGACCCAGTGGAGCTTCATCGAGTTCTTGATGAGGTCCGGGAGGTCGGCGAGGTCGCGCTTGTTTTCGGCCGGTAGAACAGCTTCAAAGATGCCCGCGCGGTGGGCTGCGAGGAGCTTCTCCTTGAGGCCGCCGATGGGCAGGACCTTGCCGCGGAGGGTGATCTCGCCGGTCATGGCGAGGTCGCGACGGACCTCGATCTTGGTGAGGGCCGAGGCGAGCGCGGTGGCGAGGGTGATGCCGGCGGAGGGACCGTCCTTGGGGATGGCGCCTTCGGGCACGTGGATGTGGATGTCGATGTTGCGGTAGAAGTCCTTGGCGAGGCCGAGGTGGTGGGAGCGCGAGCGGATGTAGGTGAGCGCGGCCTGCGCGGACTCCTGCATGACGTCGCCGAGCTGGCCGGTGGCGGTCATCTTGCCCTTGCCGTCGAGGACCTGGACTTCGGTCTGGAGGATGGAGCCGCCCATCTCGGTCCAGGCGAGGCCGGTGACGAGGCCGACTTCGTTCTTTTCGTGGACCTGGGAGTCGCGGAACTTGGCGATGCCGAGGAGATCGGTGACGGCCTCGGGGGTGACGGGCTCGACGTGGGTGGCGTCGCCGACGACCCGGCGGGCGACCTTGCGGCAGATGTTGCCGATCTCGCGCTCGAGGTTGCGGACGCCGGCTTCGCGGGTGTAGTGGCGGATGATCTCGCGGATGGCGTCGTCGGAGAAGGTGATCTGCTCGTCGGTGAGGCCGGTGGCTTCGCGCTGCTTTTTGAGGAGATACTGCTTGGCGATTTCGAGCTTTTCGAGCTCGGTGTAACCGGTGAGGCGAAGGATCTCCATGCGGTCCTGGAGCGGGCCGGGGATGGTGTGCAGGACGTTGGCGGTGGCGACGAAGAGGACCTGCGAGAGGTCGTACTCGACGTCGAGGTAGTGGTCCTGGAAGGTGTTGTTCTGCTCGGGGTCGAGGACTTCGAGCAGGGCGGAGGCAGGGTCGCCGCGGAAGTCCGAGGCCATCTTGTCGATCTCGTCGAGCATGATGACGGGGTTCTTGGTGCCGGCCTTCTTCATGGACTGGATGATCTGGCCGGGGAGGGCGCCGATGTAGGTGCGGCGGTGGCCGCGGATCTCGGCCTCGTCACGGACGCCGCCGAGGGACATGCGGACGAACTTGCGGCCGGTGGCCTTGGCGATGGACATGCCGAGGGAGGTTTTGCCGACGCCCGGAGGGCCGACGAAGCAGAGGATGGAGCCCTTGGGATTTTTAACGAGCTGGCGGACGGCGAGGAACTCGAGGATGCGGTCCTTGATCTTCTCCAGGCCGTAGTGATCCTCGTTGAGGATCTGCTCGGCGTTGTCGATGGAGCGGATCTCCTTGGAGCGCTTCTTCCAGGGAACGGCGAGAAGCCAGTCGAGGTAGTTGCGGGAGACGGTGGACTCGGCGGACATGGGGGGCATGGCTTCGAGCTTTTTGAGCTCCTGGAGGGCCTTGTCCTGGACGTCCTTGGGCATGCCGGCCTCGTCGATGCGCTTTTTCAACTCATCGAACTCGGACTTCTCGCCGCGGCCGAGCTCCTTCTGGATCGCCTTGATCTTTTCGTTGAGGTAGTACTCCTTCTGGGCGCGCTCCATCTGGCGCTTGACGCGCGACTGGATGGTGCGGTCGACGTTGAGTTTTTCGATGGCGATGTCGAGGGTGTCGGCGATGCGCGAGAGGCGGATCTCGGGGTCGAAGACCTCGAGGATCTGCTGCTTCTCCTCGATGGAGAGCGGCATGTTGGCGGCGATGACGTCGGCGAGCTTGGCGGGCTCGTCGGTGCGGAGCGCGGCGGCGGTCTCCTGGTTGAGGGACTGCTGGAGCTTGGAGTATTGCTCGAAGAGCTGGTGGACGCGGGCGACGAGCTGCTCGGTCTGGGGGGTGGGGGGGAGTTCGGCGCGGGAGGTGCGGACGGTGGCGACGAAGAAGCCGTCGTCGTCGTGGACCTCGGTGGCGCGGGCGCGTTCGACGCCTTCGACGAGCACCTTGATGTTGCCGTCGGGCATGCGGACGGACTGCACGATGTTGCCGATGGTGCCGACGGAGAAGATGTCTTCGGCGGTGGGCTCATCGACGGAGGCGTCGTGCTGGGTGGCGAGGAAGATCTTGCGGTCGCCGTTGAGGGCCTCTTCGAGGGCGCGGACGGAGGACTCACGGCCGACGACGAAGGGCGCCATCATGTGCGGGAAGATGACCATCTCGCGGATGGGCATCATCGGGAGCTTGCGTTGGGTGCCGTTGAGGATGTCGCGATCTTCGTTTGCCATGGGCCTCCCGATTAGACGTGCCGCGCAAGGCAAGGATGCGAGCACGAGGTTTGGGGGGAATTGTACGCGTTTTTCACGCAGTGACTATGGAGCTGTGGGCCGAAGGGAACGATGCGGAGAGAAGATCCATACGAAGGAAAAGCCCGACTGGCAAAGGTGTTCGCCCGCCCGGGTAAAGAGAAAGCGGACAGTCTGAGCTGTCCGCCTCCGGAGGTGTTCTGAAACGGGGTTCAGCCGGCCTTCTCGAGGATGACGGGAAGGGTGATGTCGCGGCTCTTGACCATCTCCTCGGTGATGACCAGCTCCTTGACCTTCTTGTTGCCGGGCACGTGATACATGAGGTCGAGCATGAGCTCTTCGAGGATCATGCGCAGACCGCGGGCGCCGACCTTGCGCTGCAGGGCTTCGCGGGCGATGGCGCGGGCGGCTTCCTCGGTCCAGGTGACCTTGACGCCCTCGAACTCGAAGAGCTTGGCGTACTGCTTGAGGATGGCGTTGCGAGGACGGGTGAGGATGTCCATGAGGGCGGCTTCGTCGAGCTCGTCGAGGATGCCGAGGACGGGGAGACGACCGATGAACTCGGGGATGAGGCCGTACTTGAGGAGGTCCTGGGGCTCGGCCTGGCGGAGCATCTCGGTGTCGCGCTGGGCACGGATGGGGGTGATCTCGGCCCCCTTGACTTCGGCTTCACCGATGGCTTTGAAGCCGAGGGCTTTCTTGCCGATGCGGCGGCCGATGATCTTTTCGAGGCCGACAAAGGCGCCACCGCAGATGAACAGGATATTCGTCGTGTCGACGATGGTGAACTCCTGGTGCGGGTGCTTGCGGCCGCCCTGGGGAGGGACGTTGGCGACGGTGCCTTCGAGGAGCTTGAGGAGGGCCTGCTGGACGCCCTCGCCCGAGACGTCGCGGGTGATGGAGGGGTTTTCGTCCTTGCGGCCGATCTTGTCGATCTCGTCGATGTAGATGATGCCGGTCTGGGCGCGGGCGACGTCGCCGTCGGCGGCCTGGAGGAGCTTGAGGATGATGTTCTCGACGTCCTCGCCGACGTAG
>DATLMQ010000072.1:0-2938 GCA_035537215.1 Acidobacteriaceae bacterium | reverse complement strand
TTTCTTCTCCCTTGCGCCGGGCCGAGTCAGCGCGTCTGACTAGTGAAAGTTTGTGGCCTCACTTATGAAGAGCGGAATTCGGTTAAGAAGGGGGCCAGAAGAAAATATGAGACGCGTCACAATCGGGTTAAGGCCCCGCCGTAAGCAGGCGTCATGCGGGCGGGTGCCGGCGGCTTTGTCGCCACGGGTGAAGGGGCCGGACTATTGATTGGAGATCGAACCAGGGAGTAAATTTGGTCCGGAAGGGGAGGATCGGATCCCCGGAAAATTCCCGTTCCTATGGCAACACCTCCACGAACGGACGTGACCGACCTGCTTATCGACCTGGGCAGGGGTGATCAGGATGCGCTCAATAAGCTCATGCCGCTGGTCTATGATGAATTGCGTAGACTGGCCGGCCGCCACCTCCGGCACGAGCGGCCCGGTCATACCCTTCAGACCACCGCGCTCGTTCATGAGGCGTACCTGAAGCTGGTGGACCAGCAGAACGCGAACTGGCAGAACCGCGTGCAGTTCTTCGCCGCGGCCGCGCAGGTGATGCGTCACATCCTGGTGGATTACGCGAGAAGCCGCAGGGCGTTTAAGCGGGGCGGGGGCTACTGCAGGCTATCGCTCGACGAGGCGGCGTTATCGTCCGAGGAGAAGGATGCGGATTTGCTAACCCTGAACGAGGCGCTCGACGGCTTGGCGGCGATAGACCCGCAGCAGAGCCGCGTGGTCGAGCTCCGCGTGTTCGGGGGGCTGACGGTCGAAGAGACCGCCGAAGCTTTGGGAGTGTCACCACGAACGGTCAAGCGGGACTGGAGCATGGCCAAGGCGTGGCTCCATCGGCAGGTCAGACATCAGTGACAGGGTTGACCGACCTGCAAAACAAACCTTCGCCTTGCGACCTGTCACATTTGCCGGTGTAAATCATGACACCCGAGCGGTGGCAGCAGCTCAAACAGATTTTCCAATCCGCACTCGAGCGAGACCCGGCGGAGCGCCTCGCATTTCTGAGTCGGGCCTGCGCCGACGACCTGGCACTCCGCGGCGAAGTCGAGTCCCTCATCGCTTCACACGATCAGGCCGGTGATTCGATCGAAGTAATGGCCGCAGAAGCGGCTACCGAGATGCTTGCGGACGACCGCGCAATCGTAGGCCAACAGATCGGCCGTTACCGGGTGCTGGGCCACCTCGGGCGCGGCGGCATGGGCGAAGTGTTCCTGGCTCGGGACGCGAGCTTGGGTCGGAAGGTGGCGCTCAAACTGCTGCGGGCCGAGTTCACCGGGAACGAAGAGCGGCTGCGCCGCTTCCGGCAGGAGGCGCGCGCCGCCTCGGCGCTGAACCACCCGAACATCCTCACCATCCACGAGATCGGACAAGCTGACACTCTGCACTTCATGGCCACGGAGTACGTAGAAGGGGAGACGCTACGCCAGCACATCGCGCGCGCGCCCATGACTCTGGGCCGGGTGCTGGATGTCGCAGTTCAAGTGGCGGGCGCGCTCTCCGCGGCGCATCACGCGGGAATAGTCCATCGGGACATCAAGCCCGAAAACGTAATGCTGCGCACTGACGGCTACGTCAAAGTATTAGACTTCGGGCTGGCCAAGCTCGCCGAGCCGAAGGCAGTCGACGGTGCGGATCCCACGCTGCTCCAGGTAGAGACGGAGCCCGGCCTGGTGATGGGTACGGTCAGTTATATGTCGCCGGAGCAGGCGCGCGGGCTGGACGTCGATGCAAGGACTGACATCTGGAGCCTGGGTGTGATGGTCTACGAGATGGCGGCCGGCCGACAGCCGTTCGAGGGGGAGACGGCCAGCGATGTGATGGCTTTGATACTACACAAAGAGCCGCTGCCGCTTACACATTCGTTGCCGGAAGTTCCGGGCGAGTTGGAGCGGATTGTCAGGAAAGCGCTGCGTAAAGATAAAGAGGAGCGGTATCAAACGATCAAAGACCTGCTCATCGATCTGAGGACCTTGAGAAAGGGGTTGGAGCTCGAGGCCGAGATGGAACGCTCTCAGCCGCCGGCAACCGGCAGAATGCCGGGCGGCGGGCAGACTGCGGCCGCGGTGGCACACTCAACGTCGAGCGCCGAATATATCGTCACTGAGATTAAACAGCATAAGCGTGCGGCGGCTCTGATCCTGGGAATAACAGTTCTTGCTACCGTCACGTTATACGCGCTGTCTCGCCGCGACCCATTGACTAAAGAAACACCGACGGTAAAAGCCACCTTCACCCAGCTCTCGGATCAGCCCGGGCCGGAGTATTTCCCTTCGCTATCGCCGGACGGAAAGTCATTCGTCTATGCCGGATTCGCTTCCGGCAACTGGGACATCTACCTGCAGCGTGTGGGCGGGAAGAATCCCGTCAACCTGACGAAGGACTCCCCTGTGGACGACACGCAGCCCACCTTCTCGCCCGACGGCGAGCGCATCGCGTTCCGTTCGGAGCGGGAAGGCGGAGGCCTCTTCGTGATGGGGGCGACGGGCGAGAGCGTCAAGCGGCTGAGCGATTTTGGCAACAATCCCGCGTGGTCACCGGACGGGAAGGAGATTGCCTGCGCCGACGAAGGTCCGGTGGACCCCGCCGTCAGAAGCACTTCGAATAGCCGGGTCTGGGCGGTAAATGTCGCCACGGGAGAGAGGCGGCAGGTTACCAAAGAAGATGCGATACAGCCCAACTGGTCTCCGCACGGCAACAGGATCGCCTACGGGGGAAGGCGGAATGCGGCACAGCGAGACATCTGGACAATTCCTGCGGGCGGGGGTGAGCCGACGGAAGTGACGAACGACCCGGACGTGGAAGGGAGTCCGGTCTGGGCGCCGGACGGAAAGTATCTTTACTTTGCCAGCGACCGCGCAGGCAGCATGAACCTCTGGCGAGTACCGATTGAGGAGCAGACGGGGAAAGTGCTTGGACCACCTGAAGCGGTGACGACTCCATCCTC
>DATLMQ010000071.1:0-3504 GCA_035537215.1 Acidobacteriaceae bacterium | reverse complement strand
GCTCTACATGGGCAAGGACACGCACGCGCTCTCGGGCCCCGCCCACCGTACGGCGCTCGAGGTCCTGGCCGCCAACGACGTCGACACGATCGTCCAGCAGGACGAGGGGGTGACGCCGACGCCGGTCATCTCGCATGCGATCGTGCGCTACAACCGCGATCGGCGCGAGCATCACGCCGACGGGATCGTCGTGACGCCGTCGCACAATCCCCCCGAGGACGGCGGCTTCAAGTACAACCCCCCCAGCGGCGGCCCCGCCGACACCGCCGCCACCAAGTGGATCGAGAACCGCGCCAACGAGCTCATCGCCGGCAAGCTCCAGGGCGTCAAGCGCCTCGCCTACTTCCGCGCCGTCTCCGCCGAAACCACCAAGCGTTACGACTTCCTCGGCTCCTACGTCGACGACCTCCCCAGCATCGTCGACCTCGACGCCATCCGCTCCAGCGGACTCAAGCTCGCCGTCGATCCTCTCGGCGGCGCCGGCGTCCACTACTGGCCCCGCATCGCCGAGCAATACAAGCTCCCCCTCCAGATCCTGAACCCCTTCGTCGATCCCACCTTCCGCTTCATGACCCTCGACTGGGACGGCCGCATCCGCATGGACTGCAGCTCCCCCAACGCCATGGCCTCCATGATCGCCAACAAAGACCTCTACGACGTCGCCTGGGCCTGCGACACCGACCACGACCGCCACGGCATCGTCACCCGCTCCTCCGGCCTGCTCAACCCCAACCATTACCTCGCCGTCTGCATTCAATACCTCTTCACCCACCGCCCCGAGTGGAGCGAGCGCGTCGGCATCGGCAAGACCCTCGTCTCCTCCAGCATGATCGACCGCGTCGCCAAAGGCCTGCCCCGCCCCATGCTCGAGGTCCCCGTCGGCTTCAAGTGGTTCGTCGACGGCCTGCTCGACGGCACCCTCGGCTTTGTCGGCGAAGAGTCTGCCGGCGCCAGCTTCCTCCGCCGCAACGGCAGCGTCTGGTCTACCGACAAGGACGGCCTCATCTGCGGCCTCCTCGCCGCCGAGATGACCGCCACCACCGGCAAAGACCCCGGCCAGCTCTACACCGAGCTCACCGATCGCTACGGCGCCCCCGTCTACCAGCGCATCGACGCCGCCTGCTCCAAGGAAGACAAGGCCAGGCTCGCGAAACTCTCCCCCTCCCAGGTCTCCGCCAAACAGCTCGCCGGCGACCCCATCACCGCCATCCTCACCGAAGCCCCCGGCAACCACGCCCCCATCGGCGGCCTCAAGGTCACCACCGCCGAAGGCTGGTTCGCCGCCCGCCCCAGCGGCACCGAAGACGTCTACAAGATCTACGCCGAAAGCTTCAAAGGCCCCGCCCACCTGAACCAGATCCAGGACGAAGCCAAAGCCCTCGTCACCACCGCCCTAAGCTCCTGACCCCACACAACCCACCCACAAACACCAGAGCCGAGGCCACCACCTCGGCTCTTTCATCCTTCGCCCCTAGCCCTTCGCCTCTGCCTTTGCCCTCGCCGTTCTTTCTGTCATTCCGAGCGCAGCGAGGAACCTGCTTCCACGCGCGCAAAGCGCCCGCCCCCACTTACACCCCCACCACCCTCCGCAGCAGCGGCCGAACCCGCTCCATCGCCGCCCCCGCCGTCAGCCCATACTTCGCCCGCAGATCCTCCACCTTGCCGTGCTCGATAAACTCATCCGGCCACCCCACCCGCACCACCGGCACATCCAGGCGCTGCTCGTTCAGGCTCTCCAGCACCGCCGACCCGAATCCACCCGCGAGCACATGATCCTCCATCGTCACCAGCAGCCCGCAGCTCTGCCCGAACCGCGCAATGCACTCATGGTCGACCGGCTTCGCAAACCGCGCATTGATCACCGCCACGCTCTGCCCTTCCGCGCTTAGCAGGTCCGCCATCCGCTCGGCCTCGGCCACCATCGCGCCCAGCGCGAAGATCGCCACATCCGTCCCCTCGCGCAGCACCTCGGCCCTGCCGATCTCCAGCGCCCGCGGCTCCGCCTTCACCGTCGCTCCCGGCCCCACCCCGCGCGGATACCGGATCGCGCTCGCGCCCCCATACTGCAGCGCCGTGTACATCATGTCCTGCAGCTCGTCCTCGTCCTTCGGGTCCATGTGGATCAGGTTCGGCACGCCGCGCAGATAGCTGATGTCGAAGACCCCATGGTGCGTCGGCCCGTCGTCCCCGCTCAGCCCCCCGCGGTCCATGCAGAACACCACCGGCAGCTCCTGCAGCGCCACATCGTGCACCACCTGGTCGAACGCCCGCTGCAGAAACGTCGAGTAGATCGCGCAAAACGGCCGGAAGCCCTTGGTCGCCATCCCCGCCGCAAACAGCACAGCATGCTCCTCCGCGATGCCCACATCGAAGTACCGCTTCGGATGGTGCGGCCGGAACAGATCCAGCGCGGTCCCGTTCGGCATCGCCGCCGTAATCGCCACCACCCGGCTGTCCCTGTTCGCCAGCTTCGTCAGGCTCTCGGCAAACACCTCCGAGTACGTCTTCTGCCCCGCCGGCTTCGTCTCGCCCGTCTCCGGATCGTACGGTCCCAGCCCATGAAACTTCTTCACGCTCTCCAGCGCCGGCGAAAACCCCCGGCCCTTCTGCGTCAGCGCATGCAGCACCACCGGCTTGTTCTGCCGCTTCAGAAACTTGAACGTCTCGATCAGCAGCGAAAGATTGTGCCCATCGATCGGACCGTAGTAGTTCAGCCCGAACTCCTCGAAGATCATGCCGCGGCCCACAATGCCCTTGGCCGCCTCCTCCGCCTTGTGCGCAATATGCGCCGCCGCCCGCCCGCCAAACTTCTCCAGCAGCCCCACCGCCCGGTCATGCAGGCTGATGTACGTCGGATTCGTCGCAATCTTGTGGAAGTACTCCGCAATCGCGCCGACATTCTTGTCGATCGACCACTCGTTGTCGTTCAGCACGATGATCAGCCGCTTGGTCTGCGCGGCCACGTTGTTCAGCGCCTCGAAGCTGATGCCGTTCGTAAACGCCGCATCCCCCGCCAGCGCCACCACATGCTCGCTTCCGCCCGCCATGTCCCGAGCCACGGCCATGCCCAGCGCCGCGCTCAGCGCCGTTCCCGCATGCCCCGCGCCAAAGCTGTCGTGCTCGCTCTCCGTGCGCAGCATAAAGCCGTTCAGTCCGCCCGGCTGCCGTATCGTGTCGAACCGCTCCTCACGCCCCGTCAGCAGCTTGTGCACATAGCTCTGGTGGCTCACGTCGAACACAAAGCTGTCCCGCGGCGTGTCGAACACGTAGTGCATCGCAATGGTCAGCTCCACCACGCCCAGGTTCGGCCCGATGTGCCCGCCCGTCTTCGCGACACCCTGGATCAGCCGCTCGCGAATCTCTTCCGCGAGCCGCTCCAGCTGCACAAGGCTCAACCCCTTCAGGTCTGCCGGCGATTTGATCCTGCTCAGGTACTCACTCATGCTCTAACTCGGTTCGCCTTCTCGCCGGCGCTACCCCGCGTGGATCCGACTCCACAGTCTA
>DATLMQ010000070.1:0-8812 GCA_035537215.1 Acidobacteriaceae bacterium | reverse complement strand
CCTCGGGGTCTTGGGTCTTGGGTCTTGGGTCTTGGGTCTTGGGTCTTGGGTCTTGGGTCTTGGGTCTTGGGTCTTGGGTCTTGGGTCTTGGGTCTTGGGTCTTGGGTCTTGGGTCTTGGGTCTTGGAACGGTTTGAGACAGGGTCTCAAGCTTTCTCAACTGAAGTGCATTCAAAACCGCTTAAAAGCACTCAAAAGTGCACTAAATGCACGTAAAAGCACCCTTTTTTGCACTTGTTTTCGCGGATTCAGACCCGGATTAGCTCTTCACGGACAGCAGAATCTTGCTTGCTTCACCGCTCTCGAGCAGCCGCATAGCCTCGCTAAACTGTTCTAAACGCAGGCGATGCGTAATCACCGGGCTAAGATCCACCCGCCGGTCGCGCAGCAGCGCCTCGGCCTGGAACCACGTCTCCCACATCTTGCGCCCGTTGATCCCATGCACCACGGCCCCCTTGAAAATGATTGATTCTGCAAGGTTTATCTCTGTGGGCGTGGACGGAATCCCAAGCAGCGATGCCCTTCCCCCGTTCCTTAAAAGCCCAAATCCCTGCGAAATAGCCGCCGGATGCCCCGACATTTCCAGCAGAACATCAACCCCACCCCCACCCGTAACCCTTGCAAGCTCAACATTTACATCATCCCGCGAGGGGTCCAGCACAACATCCGCCCCCATCCGCAGAGCAAGCTCCCGCCGCGCAGGGTTGGGCTCAATCGCAAACACCCGCCCCGCCCCACACGCCCGCGCCACCGCGATTGCAAACAATCCAATGGGCCCACACCCTGTGATTGCAACACTTTGCGACGCAATCGGACCCGACAGTACGGTGTGCACCGCGTTCCCGAACGGATCGAAAAGAGATCCGAACTCCCGCGGAATCTCGGGTGAAAGCCTCCAAACATTCCCCGCAGGAACACGAACGTAGTCCGCAAACGCACCATCCCCATCCACACCCAGAATCTTCACAAACTGGCAGACATGAGCCTGCCCCGTCCGGCACTGCAGGCAATGCCCGCAAGCAATGTGCATCTCTGCCGAGACAAAGGCCCCAAGTGTAAGTCCCTCAACGACTTCGCCCACAGCCGCGATGGTCCCGCAGAACTCGTGGCCAGGGATATACGGCGGTCTGATGCGCTTCTGCGCCCACTCGTCCCAGTGAAAGATGTGCAGATCCGTGCCGCACACCGAGGCCGTCTCCACCGCAATCAGGACATCATTGGGTCCCAGAGCGGGAACAGGAACTTCGCGCATTTCCAATCCGGGCGCGGCAGAAGGCTTAACCAAGGCCTGCATGGTGCGTGGAAGCGTGGTGATGACGAACTCTCCTTAAAGCCAGCGCGGAGCGTCGGCAACACCTTATCGTAGCGCTGCGATCATTGGAATTCAGCTCTGCAGCCTCTACATTCGGCCACGCAGGCGTGAGAGTGTACGCCGGTCGCGTTTGTTTGGACGTGTGTCGGGCAGCTGTTCCCAGGCCGCAAGCGCCTTCCGCTCCGCGGCAGCTTTCGCTCGTGCTTCCTTGCTCGCCTCAGACTCACGGTAGAGCGTCTGTGCGACCGCAGCCGGCCCCCTGGTCTCGCCCAAGGCGAGCACCTCGACCTGGAAAACCCCGCCGTCGGTCGTGATTGCAAGCTGTTGGCCAACGTGTATCTCGCGAGCAGGCTTGAGCGGCTGGCCATTGCTCTGGACCCGGCCGAGCTCGCAGGCTCGTGCAGCGAGAGCACGGGTTTTGAGGAACCGAGCGGCCCACAGCCACTTGTCGATGCGTACGCCATTCATAGCTCTATTCTCGCGCGGTCGCGTCCACTGGGGCGAGTCCCGACGCCCGTGAGATCCAACTGCATGCTGATCGTCGATAAACTGATCTCATGAAACGGCCTGTTGCGCTCGCCGCGTTTTTCGCTCATCTGGCGCTGTGTGCACAAGCATCTTCCCAGGCACAGCCGGATCTGCCGGGATCGGTCATCAGCGTACGCTCCACGCTGGTAGTTGTGCCGGCCCTCGTGAAAACCAAGTCCGGCGAGTTGGTTTACACCCTTCGCGCTGACGACTTCACGGTAAAGGATGATGGTGTGCCTCAAACCCTGCGGCTGGAAGAAGACACTGACGCGCAGCCGTTGGCGATGGTGGTCGTCGTAGAGACGGGTGGCGATGGCGTCCGACATCTCCAGGAATACCAGGCGCTCGGACCGCTCCTGGACGCCATTGTCGGCAATGTCCCCCACAAAATCGCCGTTGTGGGCTTCGATAGCGAGCCTGTGCTGCTACAGGATTTCTCCACCGACTTGGGCAAAGCAACGGCGGAACTGAATCAGCTCGAAGCAGGCGACGACGGAGCGGCCGTGCTCGATGGCCTGTCGTTTGCGACGGAGATGCTGCGCAAGCAGCCGGCGACTTACCGGCGCGCCATCCTCCTGCTGAGCGAAACCCTGGACCAGGGCAGCCATATCGAACTGACCGACGCACTGCACGCCCTGAGCGACACGAACACCTCGATTTATGCTCTGGGATTCGGGAGCACCAAAGCGCAAATCAAGCACGAAGGAACCAAGTTCAACTCGAGTGAGCCCGGTCCCCGCCACGGCTGCTTCAGCCGAGATGACGACACAGATTCAAAGCCATCGCAGAGCCGGGGCGAACAGAGCTTCGACTGCCTCGCCCAGCTACTGCCGCCGCTCAGGCTGGCGAAGATGGTGGAGATCGCCACACGCAACAGCCTGCGAAAGAATGTGCCGGAGACCTGTGCAAGGTTGAGCGGAGGCGAGTATTTCAATTTCAAAGATGGGAAGTCACTTCGGCGAGGACTGTTCACCATAAGCAATGACGTCCCGAACCGTTACGTACTGACATTCCACCCACAGTCGCCGCACGCGGGGTTGCATGCGTTGACCGTGGAGCTACATGACAGGCCGGATCTGCGAATCGACGCAAGGACCGAGTACTGGGTGGATGACCCTGGCGCTGCCCCGGCAAGCAAGTAAGTGCCGCCACCTAAAGCAGGGCCTGACAGAGGCCAGTCGCGCGATCCGGACTGGCCGCCACCAGATGCGAGGCCACCTGATCTTCGCTGATGGCTAGCACCTCGGGATCATCCCCGAAGCCGCGCAACCAGTGAACGGCGGGGTCTCGGCGAAACCAGGTGAGTTGCCGCTTGGCGTAATTCCGGTGTCCCTGCTGTGCGATCGAGATTGCTTCTGGAAGCCGGAGTTCCTGGCGTAAGACGCTAAGCGCTTGCGCATATCCCAGCGAGGCGAGTGCGCGACAGCCCTCACCGAACTGCGCGCGAATCACCTCGGTCTCTTCCATGAGGCCGGTGCTGAACATAGCTTGCGCTCGAGCATTGATGCGTCTGTAAAGAGCCTCCCGAGGCGGGTTGAGCCCAAGCTGCAAGATCCGGAACCCCCGCAGAGGGTCGCGGCCGGCGCTCCATTGCTCGGTCTGGGGACGGTGTGCCGAGAGTGTCACCTCCAGGCTTCGGATCAGTTTGGGCACATCGTTCGGATGAATGGCGGTTGCCGCTGAAGGGTCCAGGCGCTGGAGCAGGCGGCTCAGATAGGCAGAGCCGTGCTGGTTCACACGATGTCGAAGGCGGTCGCGCAGGCTCTCATCCCGTGGAGGCGCCGGGGCGAGGCCCTCAAGCAGAGCGCGAAGATAGAGGCCGGTTCCACCACTTACGATCGGGAGCCGACCACGAGATTTGATCGACTGAAGTGCGATACGGGCGGCCCGGGCATAGTCCCCGGCAGTCGAAGGCTGGTCCGGATCAAGCAGGTCAAGACCATGGTGCGGGACCCGTGTACGTTCCACGGGAGTCGGCTTGGCGGAGCCTATATCCAGGCCGCGGTATACGGCCACCGCGTCGCAGCTGACAATCTCGCCCGAGAACCGCTCGGCGAGCCGCAGGGCGAGCGCTGTCTTGCCGCTGGCCGTAGGACCAACCAGCACAACGAGCGGATGGAGCGTATCGCGTGAGCCTTGTTCGGGGGGTGGTTCCGGTGCTACCACTGCCGCCACCAGCCTGGAACAAAGAGACGGTCAAAGCCCGCTCGGGTGAGACTGGCGAACAGAATAGCCAACGCAAGAAGCACCAGTCCGCGCAGGAGGCTGCGCTGTTCTGTCCCAAGACGGGAGCGAAGAGCAGCAGCGCGACGTTCCTCCCGCAGCTGCGCCTGACTCACGAGTGGCGATGAGGGCGGGCCGGCGCCCCGTTCGGTGCCTGAGTGATTCTGAAGGTCAGCTCGCGAGCGCGGCTCGACGATCGGCATGCCCATCACTCCTGCTGCTTGTTCACAAGGTAATGAATGCGAAGCTCCAGGTTAGGTCCGTGGAACTGAGAGGGCAGAGGCGGAAACTGGCCCACCGCGGTGATTGATCCCCAGGCGGCGCGGTTGAGGGCGTCATCGTGAGTGGAGCCGTCGAGGTGCATGGCGCCGATGCGCCCGTCCGGCAGGATGCTGAACCGAATCATGGTCACACCTGCCTTTGATAATGGCGGACGCGCCTCTTCGGGGATCAGAGGGATCCACTGGTCATAGATCTCGCGGAGAATCCGGCGGAGGTAGGGATCGAAGTTCACGCCCTGGGTGTCCGAGAGGATGTCGACCCCTGTGCCAAGTGCGCCGGCGGCTCCAGCACCTGTTCCCACAGCAGCCCCACTGCCACCGGGGTTTCTTGCAGCATTTCGCACCGCGTCCTGTATGGAGCTGGAGGCAGAGGGTTTGCTGGTGTTGAAGTCAGGCCGCGTGGAGGGCTGGGGGGTTGGGGCCTCTGCCACAACCGGCGGGGGGGTACGCGGGGCAACTGGCTGTGGGGCGGTGGGCAGGGGGAGAGCGGGGGCGGGCGTAGGGGGTGCGGCGCTGGTGATCGACGGGGCTGGTGGGGCCGGCGCGGGGACACGCGGTGCTGCGGGCGGGGTGCGCGGGGCGGGCGGTTCCTGGGAACGCAGGTGCTCCAGCGTGCGGTTGTCTACCTTGGGGGCTGGCTTGGGCGCTGGTGTGCGGGGAGCCAGGATGGGCGCGTTGAGCTGAGTGACCTCGCGCTGGCGCAACGCCTCGGACGGGAGCATGAGCTGCGGAGCGTGCCACAAGTAACGAGGACCGTACAGCACTACCCAGGCAATCGCAATCCAGATGAACAGCGAGATGTAGATCGACTCGCGGAAGCGGCTGCGGGCACGCTCATCTTCGATGGTGTCCAGAAGATGCAGGAGTTCATGCTCATTCATCTCGCCGTGACGCAACGTCCGGATACGAACCGGCTCTTGCGGGCTGGCCCCCGGAGGGTCGTGGGGGACAAAGCTCAGAGGACCGTCCGGCGATGGGGAAGGAGCGGCGTCCCGGGACGAGGTACCTGACGGGCTGGCCTCAGGCTCGGGGCGGGGCTGTTCCGGGTCGGTGGGGGCGGAGGTGAGAGGCATCGTGAGGGTGCTCTGTCTGTGACGGACGGACGCGGGAGAATGTTGCGGTCCGGACGAAGGTCGTCGCCAGACCGAACCGATGCCGACACCTCATTCTCTCACTTCCCGACAGTGCACTGCTGGGTACGGGCGTACCGAGGCAGATGGGGAACGGGGTCCGCTATGCTCGCATGGTATGGCGAGTCGAGGGTCTCTGATCGGGCGTACGGCGGTGGTGATTACGGCCAGCGACCGCTGCGCCGCGGGCACACAGGTGGATGCGTCGGGGCCGGCAGTCGCGCGGACGCTTACCGAGGCCGGGGCCGAGGTGCTGGATCAGGTCATTGTGCCCGATGAGCGTGAGTTGTTGATCACGGCGCTGCGAGCCGCTGCTGGACGCGCGGAGCTGGTCGTCACCACAGGTGGAACCGGGCTCGCGGCACGGGACGTGACACCGGAGGCGACGCTGGCTGTATGTGACCGGCTTGTGCCTGGCCTGCCAGAGCTGATTCGGGCAGAAGGCGCGAGGCAGACGCCGTTCGCTGCCCTGGGACGCGGGGTCTGCGGGGTGGCGGGCAACGCGCTGGTGATCAATCTGCCGGGCAGTCCCGCGGGTGCGGAGAGTGCTCTAAAGACGGCATTGCCTCTGCTGCCGCATGCGCTGGAGTTGCTGGCCGGACGGACGGAGCATGGTAGCTGAGGGCCGGGCGCGGGCCACGCGGTCAAGGCTCCGCGAACGGTAGAATCGGAGTCTGTGAAACTGGGACCCATTGCGCTGTTGCACAAGTTCTCGGTGACGCTGATGGCGTTGCTGAAGCCCCTCGGGATCTGGGGCCTGGGCGGCCTGGCGCTCGTCGACTCAGCCCTGATTCCCATTCCTGTGTCGATGGATGGCGTACTGATCGGGTACGTGGCCTCGAACTCGCACCGGTTCTTCCTGTACTCCCTGGTCGCGGCAGCGGCGTCCGCGATCGGATCGCTGGTGCCGTTCTATATCGGCCGGGCGGGCGGTGAACTGTTTCTGCTGAAGCGCATCAACCGCGAGCGCTATGAGCGCATGCGTGACCGGTTTGAGAAGCAGGAGTTCTTCGCGATCATGATCCCGGCGATGTGCCCGCCGCCGTTTCCCCTGAAGCTGTTCGAGTTCGGCGCAGGCGTGTTCGAGATGAAGCCCGCGCCGTTTGTGCTGGCGATCTTCTGCGGGAAGATGGTGCAGTTTCTGGTGGCTTCCCTGCTCTACATCTACTTCGGGCCGCGGCTCTTCCACTCGGTGCGCACGATGTTCCATGAGCACATCGCGATTATGATCGGCGGCATTGCAGCTGCGCTGTTCGCGATCGTGTTCTATATCATCCGCAAAATCTTCGACCGGCGCCGCGGGGTGCGGCTGCCGGTCGAGGAGGATGCATAGGGATCTCTGTCTGTGGCGAGCGGGTGCTAGGCCAGGGGATGGTTGCCGCCCTGGGTGGCCTGGAGGGATTCGGTGAGCCTGGCGGCCAGAGCGGGCAGACCGAAGAGCACGCCCGCAACCAGGGTGGTGGAGATCAGGTCATTGGCGTAGAAGGGAAGGGCCGCCACGTAGCAGGCGCCCAACCCAGCCGCCGAATGCGGGTACCTGCCGCTGCCGACCCAGTCGGCGAAGTTGCTGAGCAGGAAGAAGCTGGTGGCTGAGGCGACCACGCCCCCAGCCACGCGCAGGACCGTCACTTTACGGAGCAGGCTACCGGCGAGCAGGCACACGGCGGCATACCAGGCCCAGGTGACCACGTACTCATGGACATGGAAGGGCATCCCGTAGACGGCGCGCGTCAGGTAGATGTCTGTGAGGGCCATGACGGCGAGGGCAGCGGCAGCCTGCCAGCGGGGACGGCGGGCACCGAAGAAGAGGAGGCCGGCGCCGACGGCGGTGAAGTTCAGGCCGGTGCCGTGGAACGCATGCGGCAGGAGACGGCTGAGTGCGGCGAGGATCAGGACGATGTAGGCGAGCATGGGTGGCCTTGGGGTGAAAGAGGTCTCGGGCTGACGCCCTGTGGCGATTGTACTGCCGGGTTGCGATGGCTGGGTTAGGCCGGACGACGGCTACTCGTAGTAGCGGGCGAAGCTGGTGTCGGTCTCGAAGATGGTGCAGTCCTTGACCCGGAC
This sequence comes from Acidobacteriaceae bacterium, assembly GCA_035537215.1. Classification (GTDB taxonomy): domain Bacteria; phylum Acidobacteriota; class Terriglobia; order Terriglobales; family Acidobacteriaceae; genus Granulicella. The sequence continues at coordinate 1,275 of DATLMQ010000070.1, read as the reverse complement.
ACGGCCGGCGGTCATCTCGTCGAGCTGACTGGCGGTGTTCTCGAAGAAGAATTTCGCCAGATTTTCCGCCGAGGGGTTGAGGGTGGTGAAGGGCTCGAGGTCGTTGATCATGTTGTGGTCGAGGTAGTCGACGGTGGGGCGGAGGATCTGCTTGAGGAGCTTGAAGTCGAGCAGGAGGCCGTTGGGTTCGAGCTCGGCGCCGATGAGGGTGACGAGGACGCGGTAGTTGTGGCCGTGCGGATTCTCGCACTTGCCGTAGTAGTCGCGCAGGTAATGGCCTGAGGAAAAACCGGCCTGTACCGTGACTTCGAACATGCGCGTGGGGCTCCCGTCCGACCGGGTTGCGGGCGGCGTTTTCTATTCTACGAGGTACCCCCCACCCCCCCGTACTTTATTGCGCAAAGTCTTCCATCCAGAGACTTTAGGTCCGGACTTAGGTGTACACAGGACCACCATAAGGACCGCAACAGAAAGCCCGGCCGAAGCCGGGCTGGGTCTGTCTGAGCTGCTTTTATTGTACTGGCCGTGTCAATAGGAGAGGCCGCTGGCGGGCTATCGCGAGGGGCGGCGACGCTGTTGCCGACGATCCTGACGGTCGGTCTGGGAGCGGCGCTCGGCCTGCTCGAAGAGCTGGGAGAGGACGCCGCCGAGGGCGACAAGGAGGCCGACGAAGACCAGGGCGATGGAGGTGAAGCGCCAGAGGCGGACGTCTCCCGGGGAGCCGGGGACCTGGGCGACGTTGGTAAAGGAGAGCGCGAAGGAGATCAGCGCGAGGACCCCGAGGGTGGCGGCGAGGATGTAGAGGTTGCGTCCCATGAAGCCTGCCTCGAGGATAGCGCGGGTGGGTTCACGCTGGACGGCGGCCGGGGAGGCGCGGGCGGGTGAGGTCGCGATTCAGGGTGCCAGTTTGCTAGGGCGCCAGTTTGCCAGGGGGAGGCGGCGGGAGAGGCTCAGGCTGGACTATTCGGGCTTGAAGGACGCGAGCATGGAGTTGAAGAGGGGTTGGAGGGTGGCGAAGTCGGACTCCGGGGCGACGAAGATCAGGAAGTCGAGATCGCCGTCGGGGCGGGCTACGGTGACCAGCCAGTCGTGCTCGGGCTGAGGGGTGCCGTTGGCGGCGACAGCGGAGGTGCCGCGGAGGTCGCGGGCCGAGGCGGGTTGGCCGCCTACCTGGAGCGAGCGGGGGGCGCCGGTCTGGGTGAGGCCGTTGTTTGCGGCGATCTGCTGGACAAGTTTGTCGGTAGCGGCGGCCAGAGAGGCTGCGTCCGAGATGCC
>DATLMQ010000069.1:0-4450 GCA_035537215.1 Acidobacteriaceae bacterium | reverse complement strand
CTGGGGGCGCTGACGGGGCCGGGGCGGGTGTGGCTGCAGACGCTGCCGCTGGCGAACCTGGCGCATGCGTTGGCGCCGTACCTGCCGCATAGCCGCGGCGAGACGGTGCGGGAGGTGGGTACGGGAGCGGTGATTGGCGGGATTGTCGGGTCGCTGCTCGACCGATGAGGTGGAGGGTTTGTCGGGTCGGATCGAGATGTTTCCGGCCGGTGCGGAATTCTGTGGTAGAAGGGCTGACACGAAATCGGCGCTGAGAACCGGCGGCCCCGCAGTGCAGTCTTGCCCTGCCGTGTTTTGCGTCGACCGGGAGACATCATGGACGAGCAATCAATCCGATTGGATTTCACGCCTGCGGCGGTGGCTACGTCGTCGCAGGCAACACCTTCGGGCTACAAGGCGACGGGAGAATACTCTCCTTCGCAGCTATACGCGGACATGGGCTCTGGGTCTATGGGGCGAGGAGCTTCAGGATGAAGGGGAGGAACGATGATCGACGAGACGCAGGGCAAACGGGATGAGAAGCCGACGGCGGCGGAAGACGACAGCAGCGGGGGAGGAGCGAGCGAATGGAGCACGGTGCCCCGGTCGCCCTACACATCCAGTGAGCCAGCGAGCCCGGTGCCGGCGACGGCGGCGAGTTCCGTTCCGGTGACGCCCTCGCCTGAGCTGCCGTTGGAGCCGCTGCCCAAGGCTCCGGTGGCTGCGGCGGGCCAAGCAGGGCATGGACCATCGGTGGATCCGAACGCCCCTTCTTCTGGCCCGGCGGAGACGGCGGGAAGCGGGGCTGGCCGGGAGGCGGGACCGGCGTACGGGGCGGTGTATGGGACGGGCTCGACTGGGGCGGCGCAGCATGGGTATGCGAGCGAACCGGGCGGTGGGTATCCGCCGCCGCCTACGGGATATGGAGGGCCGCGATATCCGCCGGCTGGCGGAGCCTATCCGCCTCCGGGTGGGCCGATGCCGACGGGGCAGGGTTTGAGCAGCAACGCGGCGGCGGCGATCTCGTACATCACGTTTATCCCGGCCGTGGTTTTTCTGGTGACGGCGCCGTATAACCGGGACCGCTTTATCCGCTTCCATGCATGGCAGTGCATTGCGCTGACGGTGGTGAGCGTGGGCATCGGCATGCTGGTGAGCATGCTGAGCGTATTCGGGCTGCACTCGATGTTCTGGATCCTTCACCTGATGAATGGCCTGATCCACCTGACGCTGTTTGTGGCGTGGCTGATCGCGCTGATCAAGGCGAGCCAGGGGCAGTGGTACAGGATTCCGATCGTGGGCGATCTGGCGCAAAGCTTTGCGGGGAGAGAAGGATGAAGAGCGTGCGGGAATGGCTGCGGTGGTGGATTGGACTTGGCGGGGGCCAGGGGAGGGTCGTAGACTCGCTCGCATGAGATCAAATGTGTGGGTGGCGAGTGCGGCGTTCGCGGTGGCTTCGCTGGGAACGATGAATGTGGCTGTGGGTCAGGACTGGGCGAAAGCGAACCTGGCCAAGAGTCCGCGGCATGGAGAGTACGTGACGCTGGATGAGCCGGGCGGACGGAAGGTGCAGGCGTGGGTGGTGTATCCGGAGGTGAAGGACAAGGCTCCGGTGGTGGTGATGATTCACGAGATCTTCGGGCTGAGCGACTGGGCGCGCGAGATGGCCGATGAGCTGGCGGGGGCCGGCTATATCGTGGTGGAGCCGGATATGCTGAGCGGACTGGGGCCGAACGTGGCGGCCAGCGCGATGCCACAGGGTGGCACAGCGCAGCAGGCTGCGGGCGTGGATCATGCGCATATGCAGATGCCGGGGGGAAGCAACGGGGCGGCGTTCGTGCCTGCGCAGCCGGGCGGGACGACGGCGTTTCCGGACCAGGGGTCGATTACGAAGGCGGTGTCTTCCCTGCCCGACGCGCAGGTGCTCGGGGATCTGGATGCCGCTGCGGACTATGGCAAGAAGCTGCCGGCGGCGAATGGCAAGGTGTTCGTGGGAGGCTTCTGCTGGGGCGGGGGAAAGACGTTCCTGTTCGCGACGCATCGCAAGGATCTGAGTGGGGCGTTCGTGTTCTATGGGCCGCCGCCGGCGACGGACCTGATGAAGAACATCAACGCTCCGGTGTACGGCTTTTATGCGGGGAACGATGCGCGGATCACCTCCACGGTGGCGCAGACGGAGGCCGATATGAAGGCCGCGGGCAAAACGTATGAGCCGGTGACCTATGACGGAGCGGGGCACGGGTTCATGCGGGCGGGAGAGGCTCCGGACGCGAATGCGGCGAACACCGCGGCACGGCAGGCAGGGTTCCGCAGGCTGGTGTCGCTGCTGGGCGGGGTTCGCTAGGCGGGAACTGAGGGAGCGGCCGAGCTATCAGGCATTCACGACGAGCAAGGGCGCCGGGGCGAGGCTAGGCTGCGGTACAGCGGCGAACTGGCGTGGCCAAAGGATCGTGAACTGCGTGCCTTTGCCGAGCTCGGAGGACACGCGTACCGTCCCACCGTGCTTCTCGACGATGTGCTTGACGGTCCAAAGACCCATGCCGTTGCCATCCGGGCCTTTAGTGGTCTTGCCGAACTGGAAGAGCGAGGGAAGCAGTGCGGGCTCGATTCCTGAGCCTTCGTCGGCGACGATGATCTGCACATCGTCAGTCCGGCCGGCGATGGCGACGGTGACCTCGGCGCCGCGGCGCGTGGTGGCTTCGCAGGCGTTGCGGATGAGATTGAGCAGTACCTGCCGGACTTCGCCGGCGAGCGCCTGCACGACGACATCGCCGGAGATCTGCACGTTGATGCGGAGATCGCGGGCGCGCAGGACGGGATCGAGCAGGAAGCGGACGCTTTCGGAGGCGGCGCGAAGATCCATGCGCTCCGGCTGCGAGGACTGGCGGAAGAAGGAGAGGGTGGAACGGGAGATCGAAAGCACACGCGAGGCCTCCTCGGAGGCCAGCCGGGTGAGCCGAACGACCTCGGGGTCCGAGGATTCGGACTGGCGGATGAGGTAGAGGATGTTCTGGATGGATTCGAGAGGGTTGCCGATCTCATGGGTGACGACGGCGGACATGCGGCTCCAGTCCTCGAGCTTTTGCGCGGCCAGGAGACTCTGTTCCATCCGGGCCTTCTCGCCTTCGGTGTTGGCCAGGCGGTCGGCGTAGTCGTTGACGCCGAAGCTGATGGTGTGGACGCGGCGAATCAGCTGCAGAGCGACGTAGCCGGAGAGGAGGGCGGTGACGATGTTGGTGGATGCGTTGGTCCAGAAGACGGGAGTCCAGGTGGTGACCACCTCCATGAGGTGGGTTGCACCGCAGGCCACGATGAAGAGGGCAAAGCCGACCAGGAAGAAGGCCCAGTCGCGGGCGATAACGCGGCGGGTTCGTCGCGCCAGGAAGACCAGCGTGAGACAGATGGTGGTGTAGGACAGAAAGGTGATCGCGTTGGTGATCACCATGGTCCAGATCAAGGCCGGGTCTTCGCGCCAGCAGACGGCGTGCGGCATCAATACGATAGACCTCGACATGTGCGGTATATCCTCTCTGCGAGTCAGGGGCCTGCGTGCATCATAGGGAGAACTCCCTGGCTTAGCAGTGCCCAAAGGGTATTTGGGAGTGACGCTAAGGTCGCATGGGGATCCCCTGAGGGGGCTCAACCCAGCGACGAGGCGGCAGGCGAAGGAAGCGGCTTTTCGAGGGTGACAGTAGCGGGTTGATGCAGGGTTGGAGCGGCGAACGCAAGGCGCTGCCGCATCACCTCGAACGCTTCGGGGCTGCTGTCCACCAATAAGAAGCGGCGACCGAGGTTTGCCGCGGCCATGCCCGTGGTGCCGCTGCCGGCGAAGAAATCGAGCACGAGATCGCCGGGGCTGGAGTGGACGCGGAGGATGCGCTCGAGCAGCTTGAGAGGCTTCTGCGTAGGATAGCCGGTCTTCTCGCGGCTGTTGGTGGGAACGACGGTGATCCACCAGACGTCGGTGGGGATCTTGCCGCGGGCGGCCTTCTCGGGGCCGACGAGCTCGGGAGCCATGTAGGGGATCCGGTCGATGGCGTCGAAGTGGAAGGTGTAACCCTCGGGATCGCGGGAGTACCAGAGGATGTTGTCGTGCTTGGCGGGCCAGCGGTCGCGGGGCTTGCCGCCGTAGTCGTAGGCCCAGATGATCTCATTGCGGAAGCAGGGGCGGCCGAAGATCCCGTCGAGAAGGACTTTGGCGTAGTGGACCTCGCGGGCGTCCAGGTGGAGGAAGAACGAGCCGGTTGGCTTGAGGAGCCGGTGGGCTTCTTCGAGGCGCGGGCGGAGGAAGTCGAGGTAGTCGTCGAAGCTGTCCTCGTAGTGGGGGGAGGGGAGGATCTCGGTCGCATAGCGCGCGCCGTTGAAGCCGGTGCGGGTGCCCTCGTCGCTGCGGCGAGCGCGGATGCGCGTGCGCTTCTGCGGGGCTCCGGTGTTGAAGGGTGGGTCGATGTAGATGAGGTCCGCGGAGGCA